>NZ_LZJA01000007.1:0-75598 GCF_001666785.1 Mycobacterium sp. E3305
CAGATGTCCTGCAGCCGTTGTTGCGGGATGTTGGCGACGATGTCCTCGCGGATCTGGTGTGCACCAGGGCGCCGGCCGCCAAGATGCACCTCGTCATCCGGCTGCCGGCCCGCCCGCCCCGAGGCGCCGCAGCCGCACGCCCACCGTCGCGGCGTAGACGGCCAGGGGGACCGACGACGCGAACGTCGCAACCGCGACGACGCGCCCGGCGACCGGCTGCGCGCGGACGTAGGCCACGACCGCGGCCGCCGGCCCATACGGCAACGGCATCACGCCGCCCAGGCCGACGCCGACGGCGATCCCGCCGAAGAGCAGCGTCACGCACAGCGTCGAAAGCAGCGGCAACGAGAAGCCGGCGGGCCGGGAGCCGCGATCGCGCTGACGGGGGGCATCTTGGCGGCCGGCGCGCTGGGGCTGTGCGGATTGTTGGCCTGGCCGCTGTCGCAGCCCGGAGTCGCCGCGGACGCGCCGTTGGTCCGGGTCCTGTACTTGCTGGTGTTCCTCGTCGGCGGCCCGGGGCATATCGTCGCCCTGGGTCTGCTGGTGGCCGCGATGGCGGCAACCTCGCTGAACCTGGGGGTGCTCCCGAGGCCGGTCGCCTGGGCCGGCCTGGTAACCGCCGCCCTCGCCGAAGCGGCGCTCGGGGTGATGATCTGGCCGGATCTGGGCGTGATCCTGCCAATCGCGCGGGTGCTGGCGCTGTCTTGGCTGGTGCTGGCCGGGGCGCTGCTGCCGTTGCGGCGCAATGACATTCGGGAATGAGGAGTTACGGGGAGTCGATCTCGACGCGATGCAGGTCGTCGCCGAGCTCGATCCGCCCGCCGAACCGCGATGCCGCCAGCGCCCGCCACTGTTCTTCTTGGCCCGGCACCAGCGCCGGCACGTAGTGCGTCATGACGAGGGTGCCGACCCCCGCGCGTGCGGCGGTTTCCGCCGCCTCTTCTACGGACGAGTGGTAGTCGCAGATGTCCTGCAGCCGTTGTTGCGGGATGTTGGCGACGATGTCCTTGCGGATCACGGTGTGCACCAGCGCGCCGGCTCCCGCGGCCAGCTCGTCGAGGCCCGCGCAGGGGACCGTGTCCCCGGCGAGCACCACCGACGCCGTCCCGTAGTCGACGCGAAACCCGATCGTTGGCGCCACCGGCCGGTGATCGGTCGGCGCGACGCGGATCGACACGCCATCGCGGTCCCACACCGCCCCGCCGGTGCATTCGTGGACCTCGACCGCCGGCGGGGCGTTCAGGTCGGCGTGGTGGGCGAGCCGGTACTCGATGTCGTGGCGGAACGCGTGCAGCGTGGCCTCGACCGTCTCCGCTATCCCGGGCGGCCCGATGATCGGCAGCGGCGCCGGATCGGGCGCGAAGGTGCTGATCCAGCGGGTGATCAGGAGATCACCGAGGTCTCCGATGTGGTCGCTGTGCAGATGGGTGATCAGCAGCGCCGACAATCCCGCCGCGCCCACGCCGACCGCCGCCGCGCGCTGCAACACACCGCGGCCGCAGTCCACCAGAAATACCTGCCCGCCGGCCCGCACCAGAGTCGACGGCCCGGCGCGGTTTGGGTCGGGGATCGGGCTTCCGGTCCCGAGCAGCGTGATCTCGATCATGGCCCTTATCTTGCAAGCCCCAGCCCCGCGCAGGTGGGCCAATCGCTCGATCAGACCCGGCGCGGCGGCGCGGGCCGGTTTCGAACGCCGACGTCAGGGTATGGACACGGATCGGCTACCGGTTCTCGCCATGGCTTTTGCGCCGCGCGAGTTAGCCGTAGCCTGGTGTGAAGCCGATCACAACCAGCTGGAGGCCTTGATGCGGATTGCAGACGTCTTGCGGAACAAGGGCGCGGCGGTGGTGACCATCAATCCCGAGGCGACGGTCAAAGAGCTGCTCGCGGGCCTCGCCGAGCAGAACATCGGCGCCATGGTGGTGGTAGGCGACGAGGGCGTCGTCGGCATCGTCTCCGAGCGCGACGTCGTGCGTCAGCTGCACACCCATGGCGCCAGCGTGCTGTCACGCCCGATCTCGAAGATCATGACCGCTACCGTCGCGACCTGCACAAAGGCCGACACGGTGGATTCGCTGAGCGTGCTGATGACCAAGAACCGGGTGCGTCACGTCCCGGTGCTCGACGGCAAGAAGCTGATCGGCATCGTCAGCATCGGCGACGTGGTGAAGACCCGGATGGAAGAACTCGAGGCCGAGCACCAGCAGCTGCAGTCCTACATCACGCAGGGCTGAGCGCCGCGCGACAGGCGCCTAGCTCCACGAGTAGTCGGCGCGCAACCGCTCGGCCACCAGGTCGAAGATCTCCCGATCCAGAATCGCGCCCTCGCGGCGAATGCTTTCCTCCGGCACGTCGAGCACCCGGTCCAGCCTGACCCAGCTGGGCCTGCCCTCGTAGTCCCACGCCCCGGAGCCGATCCGGACCCAGTCCCGGTCCTCGGCGTGGCGCTCCTGGCTGGACAGCATCAACCCCAGCAACACCCGACGGTCCCGCCCCACGACGAGCACCGGCCGGTCCTTGCCGCGGGTCGGATCGTCTTCGTAGACGACCCACGTCCACACGATCTCGCCGGGATCGGCTCGACCGTCGAGGTCCGGGGCGTAGACCAGCTTGCGCGCCCGCTGGCCGGTGGGGAAGCTCGTGCTGGTCACCGGGCGGCCCGCGGTGACGGCCGGCGGTTGCGGCGCGGCGGCCGCGATGACGTTCGCGGTGATCTTGACGGCCTGCTGCAGTTCTCGCAGCACCGTCTGCGAGTTCTGCACGTGCCGGGCCAGCCGCGGGGCCCGATCGAAGACCAGGTTCTCGGCAAACCGCTGGAACGTCTTCCACTGGGATTTGCGGGCAGACGCCATATTCGCAGCATAGACGCGCGCGTGCGGGTGCGATTGTGTCCAAGTAGGTCTCGGGCACCCCGCCTAGATACCCTGGACATACCAACTGAGCCGGCGTTCACGCCGCCGCGAGCATGTCCAGACCAGGAGATTCCCATCAGCAGTTTCGCCGACAAGACCTTCACCGCGCCGGCGCAGATTCGGAACTTCTGCATCATCGCCCACATCGATCACGGCAAGTCCACGCTGGCGGACCGGATGCTTCAGCTCACCGGCGTCGTCGACGAGCGATCGATGCGCGCGCAGTACCTGGACCGGATGGACATCGAGCGCGAGCGCGGGATCACCATCAAGGCGCAGAACGTGCGGTTGCCCTGGAAGGTTGGCGACGAAGAGTACGTCCTGCACCTGATCGACACCCCCGGGCACGTGGACTTCACCTACGAGGTGTCGCGGGCACTGGAGGCGTGCGAGGGTGCGGTGCTGCTGGTCGACGCGGCCCAGGGCATCGAGGCGCAGACGCTGGCCAACCTGTACCTCGCGCTGGACCGCGACCTGCACATCATCCCGGTACTCAACAAGATCGACCTGCCGGCCGCCGACCCGGACCGCTACGCGGGCGAGATCGCCCACATCATCGGCTGTGAGCCCGGAGATGTGCTGCGGGTGTCCGGCAAGACCGGCGAGGGCGTCGCCGACCTGCTCGACCACGTCGTGCGCGAGGTGCCGCCTCCGCAGGGCGACGCCGACGCGCCGACCCGCGCGATGATCTTCGACTCCGTCTACGACATCTACCGCGGTGTGGTGACCTACGTCCGGGTGATGGACGGCAAGATCGTCCCGCGGGAGCGCATCCTGATGATGTCCACCGGCGCCACCCACGAGCTGCTCGAGGTGGGCATCGTCTCGCCCGAACCGAAAGCCAGCGCGGGCCTGGGGGTCGGCGAGGTCGGCTACCTGATCACGGGCGTGAAGGACGTCCGCCAGTCCAAGGTCGGTGACACGGTGACGACGGCCCGGCACGGCGCCACCGAGGCGCTGACGGGATACCGCGAACCCAAGCCGATGGTCTACTCGGGCCTGTATCCGGTGGACGGCTCCGATTACCCCGTTCTGCGTGACGCCCTGGACAAGCTGCAGCTCAACGACGCGGCGCTGACCTACGAGCCGGAAACGTCGGTGGCGCTGGGCTTCGGCTTCCGGTGCGGGTTTTTGGGCCTGCTGCACATGGAGATCACCCGCGAGCGCCTGGAGCGCGAATTCGACCTGGACCTGATCTCGACGTCGCCCAACGTCGTCTACCGGGTGATCAAGGAGGACGACACCGAGATCGTGGTGACCAACCCGTCGGACTGGCCCGAGGGCAAGGTGCGCACGGTCTACGAACCGGTCGTCAAGACCACGATCATCGCGCCCAGCGAGTTCATCGGCACCATCATGGAGCTGTGCCAGGCGCGCCGCGGCGAGCTGGGCGGCATGGACTACCTGTCGCCCGAGCGGGTCGAGTTGCGCTACACGATGCCGCTCGGCGAGATCATCTTCGACTTCTTCGACTCGCTGAAGTCGCGCACCCGCGGCTACGCCAGCCTGGACTACGAGGAGGCCGGCGAGCAGGAGGCCCAGCTGGTCAAGGTCGACATCCTGCTGCAGGGCGAAGCCGTCGACGCGTTCAGCGCGATCGTGCACAAGGACGGGGCTTCGGCCTACGGCAACAAGATGACCACCAAGCTCAAGGAGCTGATTCCGCGCCAGCAGTTCGAGGTGCCGGTGCAGGCGGCCATCGGTTCGAAAATCATTGCGCGCGAGAATATCCGGGCAATCCGCAAGGATGTGCTATCCAAGTGCTACGGCGGAGACATCACCCGCAAACGCAAGCTGCTGGAAAAGCAGAAGGAAGGCAAGAAGCGGATGAAGACCATCGGGCGGGTGGACGTGCCGCAGGAAGCCTTCGTGGCGGCGCTGTCCACCGACGCCGGCGGCGACAAGGGCAAGAAGTAGCCGTGCTGCTGATGCGAGCCGTCACTGTCGTCGGTCTCAGCCTGCTGGGCACCGGATGCGTCACGACAGTGGCCGGAACCCCAACCCGCACCGGCCCTCTCGGCGCGTCCGCGTTGCCGCTCGAACAGGTCCTACCGGACGACGCGGAGGTCAGCGTCGCGGTGGGAAACGAGCTGCCGCCCCACAGTCCGCCGCTGGTGGGTGGTATCGAGGTGCTGCCCAACGGGATTCGTGACGCCGGCGGCGCCGCTCCCATCGAATGCCTCGGCGCCGTCGACCCGGCGATGCGCCTCGTCTACGAAACCGGCCCGGTGCGCCGCGTCGCGACGCAGCGCTACTGGAATTACGGCTCCGGCGTGCAGGTGTCCAGCGCAACGGCAGCGGCGATCGAGCTGGCGACCGCGTCCGACGCGCAGCGACTCTTCGCGTCCTTCGTGCAGCAATGGCAACACTGCACGGACACCACGGTCACCATGTACACACACGATGAGAGCGCCACCGAGTTGTACTCGAAGGTGACCGACGTCCGAGTCGACGGGCCGGTACTTTCCGCCACCGTCATCGCCTGGGACAACCATCACACCCCGCCAACCCCGGACGAGCGGGCGGTGGGCACCGCGGGCGACGTCATCGCCGACGTCAAGGTCGCCGTCGCGCCGCACGTGCAGGCCGGGACGCGGGCTGTCGACGTCGTTCAGGCGATGTTGCGAAAAGTCTCGAGCACCAACTGATGTCGATGCGCCGGACGATCCTCGCCTGCCTGTTGACCGTCGCGCTCGCGACGGGCTGCACGGTCGACGGCACCGCGCGGCCCGCGCCGAATCTGAAACCGCACCCGGTGATTGGGCAACCCGTTAAGAAAGTGCTCCTCGATGACGCTGAGCTGTCGAAGCTGCTGGGCCAGTCCTTCGGGAGCAAGAACGAACTCCCGGCGCGGTTCGGCGGTCCCGAGGTGCTGCAGCCGGCCTTCGGCGCGGCCTCGCCCGCCAACTGCGTCGGTGTCACCTCGATGATGGTGAAGGACGCGTACCGATCCGCCGACGTCAAGAACGCCGCGCGGGAGACGTGGTGGAACCAGCGCGGACCGGCGAAGGTGATCAGCGTCGCCGAGGGCGTGGTCGCGCTGTCCAGCACCGGCGGGGCCGCCGCGCTGTTCCAACAGTTTGCACAACAGTGGCGCGACTGTGAGGGCACGACCGTGACCATCGGACGTCCCAGCATCATCATCGACCGCCCCGCGATCGTCTTCTCGGACACCATCTCTGAGGTAAGGGTCTCCGAATCGGTTCTGGCCGCGACCGTTTCGATCGACACCCAATTGCCCGGCATACCGTCGAGCGGGCCCAGGCCCGAGGCGCGCGCCATCGGCGTGCGGGGGAACTGCCTCGTCGAAGTCGAAGTGGCGTTCTTCAATTCGACGCGCTCGTCGGATGAGGGCTCCGGCGATGTGCACCGCAGCGCCATCGACATCGCGCACGCCATGATGGACAAGGTCAGCGGGCTGAGCTGACCGGCAGCTGCCACAAACCTGGGACTTCTCTGGGGGTTGAGCTGTGCTCACGCGTGGGCGACGGCTTCGCCGCGCCGTCGAGCCTAAGCTCGGGTGAAGTGGGAGGTAGCCGAGAAGCGCATGGAAAGAATTTGCGGTAGCGAATTGCCGCCTTCTGCGTTTGTCGCCGTGGCGACCGGTAGAAGCGGCGGCCGGCGAGCACGTTGTTACGCCGTAGCACTTTTGGTCGTGCTGATCTCGGCCACGGGCTGCTCCACCACCGTCGGTGGCGCGGCGCGGGCTCCGGCGAACCTCACGACGCGATTCCTCGACGGGCACACCCTCGAGCGGGTGCTCCTCGGCAAGAGCGCGCTGTCCCGCGTTGTCCGGGAGCCCGTGGAACTCGACCCGGGTTTCCCACCGTTTGTCGGGGGACCCGAGATGTTGGGTCGCGTGCGGTCGGAGGGGTCCGAAAGCTGCCTCGGGGTGGCAGTGATGATGCGGGCGGGCGCCTATCGGTCCGCGAACGTCAAAGCCGTTGCCTTCACTACCTGGCGGCCCACTGCCCCGTCCGGCGCGGCGGTCATCCGCGTGCAGGAGGCCGCCATCGGCCTGCCCACGGCCGATCAGGCCTACGCGCTGTTTTCGACGATCGCCAGGCGGTGGCAAGAATGCGACGGAAAGACCGTCCCCATTGCGGGCGGCAGTCTGCCGCTGGAAGTGAAAGTGAGTCACGTGCAAAGCGCGAGTTCCGTTGTCGCCGCGACTATTTCGACACAGTGGAACATGCCACCGTCGTTTTCGCCGCCAGCGCTTCCCGCTGAGCGGGCTGTCGGTGTCCGGGACAATTGCCTCATCGAAGTTGAGGTCGACTTCTTCGACGCACCAAGCGCATTGCAAGACGGCACGCGTGATGCGAACGCCAGGGCGCTCGACATCGCCCAAGTCATGCGAGACAAGGTGAGCGCGCTGAGCTGATTCGCGGTGTTGATGGCGGCGACCCGCGTCGCCCGGCCTGACGGCCGCGCTCGCGATCGCCGCGGTGTTGATGGCGGCGACCCGCGTCGCCCGGCCTGACGGCCGCGCTCGCGATCGCCGCGGTACGGATGGCGGCGACCCGCGTCGCCCGGCCTGACGGCCGCCCTCGCGATCGCCGCGGTACGGATGGCGGCGACCCGCGTCGCCCGGCCTGACGGCCGCGCTCGCGATCGCCGCGGTACCGATGGCGGCGACCCGCGTCGCCCGGCCTGACGGCCGCGCTCGCGATCGCCGCTACATCGGCGCGTTGGCGGGCTGGAACATCCCGGAGCCGTCGGCCTCCTCCTCGGCGCGGATCACGTGCACCACGGCGTTGATCAGCGCCAGGTGGGTGAACGCCTGCGGGAAGTTGCCCAGGTGCCGGCCGGTCCGTGGCTCGATCTCCTCGGCGTAGAGGTGCAACGGGCTGGCATAGGACAGCAGCCGCTCGCACAACCGCTTGGCCCGCGCCACCTCGCCGATCTCCACCAGGGCCGACACCAGCCAGAACGAGCAGATCGTGAACGTGCCCTCCTCGCCGGACAACCCGTCGTCGGTCTCCTCCACCCGGTAGCGCAGCACCAGGCCCTCCGAGGTGAGTTCGTTGGCGATGGCCAGCACGGTGTTGCGCACCCGCGGATCGTCCGGCGGCAGGAAGCGGGTCAGCACCACGAGCAGCAGCGAGGCGTCCAGCGCGTCGCTGCCGTAGCGCTGGGTGAACACCCCGCGGGCGTCCACCCCGTGTTGCAGGATGTCCTCCTTGATCTCCTCGGCGATCGCCCGCCACTGCTGGGCGTAGCTCTTCTCGCCCTGCCGCTCGGCCAGCTTCGCCCCGCGGTCGAGCGCGACCCAGCACATCACCTTCGACGAGGTGAAGTGCTGCGGCTCGCCGCGGACCTCCCAGATGCCCCGGTCGGGTTCTCGCCAGTGCTTGATGGCCTCCTCGACCTGCTTCTTGAGCACCGGCCACAGCGTCTCGGGGACCTGCTCGCGCGACTTGGCGTGCAGGTAGAAGGAGTCGAGGATGGAACCCCAGATGTCGTGCTGCACCTGGTCGTAGGCGCCGTTGCCGATGCGCACCGGGCGCGCATGGTCGTAGCCGGACAGGTGATGGAGTTCCTCCTCCACCAGGCTGCGTTCGCCGCCCACTCCGTACATCACCTGCAGCGGGTGCCGTTCGTTGCTGTTGGCGCCGGAGACGTCGGCGATGAACGCGAAGAAGTCGTCGGCCTCGCGGTCCAGTCCCAGCGTGTAGAGACCCCACAACGCGAACGTCGAGTCACGCACCCACGCGTAGCGGTAGTCCCAATTGCGTTCGCCCTGAGGCGTTTCCGGAAGCGACGTGGTGCTGGCCGCCAGCAGCGCCCCGGTCGGCGAGTAGGTCAGCCCCTTCAGCGTGAGCGCGCTGCGCTGCAGGTACGCCCGCCACGGGTGGTCAGGGAAGTTGCCGATGTTGATCCACTGCCGCCAGCATTCGGTGGTCTGCCACATCTTGTCGGCGGCCTCTTCGTAGGTCTGCGGCGCCGGATGCTTTGTCCAGCTCAGCGCGACGAACACGTCGTCGCCCTCTTTCATCCGGGTGCGCGCCCGCGCCTCGCGACCCTCCAGCCCGATCCGCAGGTTGCTGGTGAGCCGCAGTGTCGGGTGGGCGTCGGGCTGCTTGGTCGCCCGGGCCACCGCCTCGCCGTACGCATTGGCCGAGTACTCCCAGGTGGCGCCGACGCGGTGGTAGTCGAACGCGGGCTCGCAGCTCATCATCAGCTCGACCGTGCCGCTGACGCAGCGCACCGTGCGCAGCAGGATGTGCTCGGCGTCCCAGTCCATCGGGGTGCGGCGGTGCGTCCTCGACCGGCGCTCGATGTCGTGCCAGGGCCCCATCACCAGCGCGTCGCGCACGATCAGCCACCCGGTGTGGGTTTGCCACGTGGTCTCCATGATCA
The DNA here is from genome assembly GCF_001666785.1 of Mycobacterium sp. E3305. Taxonomy (NCBI): domain Bacteria; kingdom Bacillati; phylum Actinomycetota; class Actinomycetes; order Mycobacteriales; family Mycobacteriaceae; genus Mycobacterium; species Mycobacterium sp. E3305. The sequence goes on from NZ_LZJA01000007.1 coordinate 9,276, forward strand.
GGCTGCCCGGCAGGTAGCGGCGGGCCGAGGGCACCGAGACGCCGTAGGGGCCGAGCCGGAAATGGCCGGCGCTGCGGTCCAGGATCGCGCCGAACACGCTGGGGGAGTCCGGCCGGGGCACGCACAGCCATTCGACGGATCCGGCGGGCGAGATCAGGCACGTCGTCTCCCAGTCGGACAGGAACGCGTAGTCGGCGATCGGCGGAAACGGGTTCCGTAGTGCCCCGCTGGAAGCCAGGGGCGCCGGCGCGCTGAAGTCGATGGGTGACGGCAACGTCGCCGGGGCCGTTTCGAATGCCTCCTCGGGCATGGCGTCGGCGGGCTGGTCGTCGGGCTGAGCGTGCAGGACCATCCCGACATCATCATCTGTGGAGCGGTCCCCCGTCCATTTTTTCGCCGACGTGGCGTCACTCTGTGTCAACCGCGGCGTCGGGCGAACCTCGGGGCGTGCTCGGGCAGCGGGCCGATTGCGACGAGGTAGCCGAGCAGTCTCCGCAGGGCTGTGGAGCGGCCCACCAGCCGCACGCCCGGTGGCGCGCGGTCCTCGTTCCGGGCCACCGCCGCGGCGATCACGTTGGCGTGGATCCCCCGTTGCGCGGCCTGCAGCAGCGCGGTGGGCAGCCAGCGGCGCGCCTGCACCCGGGCCAGCCGCCAGACGGGCACCCGACCCGTGCGCAGCGGGCCGGCCAGGATGCGGGCGGCGGCCACCGCGTCGGCCACCGCGAGGTTGATGCCGATCCCGCCGACCGGCGACATCGCGTGCGCGGCGTCGCCGATGAGCAGGACGCCGTCGGCATACCAGCGGCGAAGCCGATTCAGTTGCACATCAAGCAGTTTCACGTCGTCGAATGACGTCAGCGTCCGCACGCGGTCACCCAGCCAGGGCACCATGGCGACCAGCACCCGGTGCAGCGCCTCGATGCCCTCGGCCCGCAGCTGGGTGTCGGTTCCCTTCGGGATGATGTAGGCGATCTGGTAGTAGTCGCCGCGATCGATCACGATGACCGCGTGCCCGGCTCGCAGCACCCCGCCCAGCCCCCGCGGATCCCCGGGATGGCGGGGCAACCGGAACCACCACACGTCCATGGGCGCGCCGAAGCTGTGCGGTTCGAGGCCGACCGCCGAACGCACCGTGGAGGAGCGGCCGTCGCAGGCGACGGTCAGCTCGGCGCGCATGCTCCCAACCTCGCCGGTCTGGTTGCGGTAAGTGACGCCGACGACCCGGTCTCCGTCCCGGATCACGCCGGTCACCTCGGTGCTGCGCAGCAGCCGGAAGCTCGGCTCGGCCTCGGCCGCGGTGGCCACCAACTCCAGGAAGTCCCATTGCGGCACCAGGGCGATGTGCTTGTGGGCGCCGGGCAGGCGGGTCAGGTCGAGCGCCACCGGTTCGTTCTGTATCTCCATGCGGACGGTGTCGATGAGGCGATGCGGGATCTGCGCGAACCGCGCGCCCAAGCCCAGCTCGTCGAGCAGGCGCAGCGTGCTCGCGTGCACGGTGTCGCCGCGAAAGTCGCGCAGGAAGTCGGCGTGCTTTTCCATCACCGTGACGTCAACGCCGGCGCGGGCCAGCAGCAGTCCCAGCACCATCCCCGCCGGGCCGCCACCGACGATCAGGCAGGCCGTCGCCCCGGGCGCGGGTGGCGGGGCGGACATGCGCCGATCTTGGCACATTGGAATTCCACTGCACGGCCGAATAGGGTGAGCCGCGTGACCGCGTTCCTGAATTGGTGGGACGGCAACGAGCTGTGGCTTTCCGGGCTCGCTTTCGTGCTGCAAGCCATGGTGGTGATGCCGGTCGTGCTCGTCGTGGCCGCGGTCACGGCGGGGCTGCTCGACGGCCTGCTTGGCAAGAGCATCGCCCTGATGCGCCGGGCCCGCCACGCCGGTGAGGCGCCCGGGTAACCCGCATGCCTCGGTCGCACGTGACGTTGATTCTGGTCGCGCTCGTGGTGCTGGTCATCGTCGCGTGGTGGCTGACGCACTGAGCGCGGTTTGCCGGCTCGGCCCCTCGAGCGGTGGCGGGCATGCCGATTCCTGTTAGGCTTCCCGCCATGCATGTGACATCCGGTGTGGAACGCCATGTCTTCGTGCACTGTTGTCGCTGACTGCCAAACCCGTGTGCGGTCTGGTATGGGGTTCGTGAGGTCTCCCTCCGTTTAAAGGCGCCTTTCCGCAGCAACGGGACAATCGTCCGTAAGTCCCCGTCCTGGAAGGCCCGAATGCCCAACCACATCGCAAGGCGTTGGCGACCGGCGACCATCTTCGCCCTCGTCGTGGCGGTCATCGCGGGGTGTAGTGGTGGGCCCAGTGACGTCGTGGGGGGGAGCGGCCCGAACAACGCGCGCACGAGCATCACTCTGGTCGCCTACTCGGTCCCAGAACCCGGCTGGAGCAAGGTGATTCCGGCGTTCAACGCCGCCGAGGAGGGCAAGAGCGTCCAGGTGATCACCTCCTACGGTGCCTCGGGCGACCAATCGCGCGGAGTCGTCGACGGCAAGCCCGCGGACGTCGTGAATTTCTCCGTCGAACCCGACATCACCCGATTGGTGAAGGCGGGCAAGGTCTCCAAAGACTGGAATACCGACGCCACCAAGGGAATTCCGTTCGGTTCGGTCGTCACCCTGGTGGTGCGCAAGGGCAACCCGAAGAACATCAGGGACTGGGACGACCTGCTGCGGCCGGGGGTGGAGGTCATCACGCCCAGCCCACTTAGTTCGGGATCGGCCAAATGGAACCTGCTGGCGCCGTACGCGGTCAAGAGCGAAGGGGGCAGCAACGCCCAGGCCGGCGTCGAGTTCATCAGCAAGTTGGTGCATGAACACGTCAAGCTGCGTCCCGGTTCGGGGAGGGAGGCCACCGATGTTTTCGTCCAGGGCAGTGGGGACGTGCTGATCAGTTACGAGAACGAGGCGATCGCCACCGAGCGCGCAGGCAAGCCGGTCGAGCACATCAACCCGCCGCAGACGTTCAAGATCGAGAACCCGGTGGCGGTGGTCACCACCAGTCCCCACCTGGACGCCGCGGTCGCCTTCAAGAACTTCCAGTACACGGCCGCCGCGCAGAAGGTGTGGGCACAGGCCGGTTTTCGGCCCGTCGACCCGGCCGTCGCCGCCGAATTCCGCGCCCAGTTTCCGGCGCCGGCGAAACTGTGGACGATCGCCGACCTCGGCGGCTGGACCGCGGTCGACCCGCAGCTTTTCGACAAGAGCACCGGCAGCATCACCAAGATCTACACGCAGGCCACCGGATGACGGCCGCGATCACGCCCGACCCCCAGGCGATCAGGCCCGAGCTCGGCGATCCCGCCGGTTACCCCGGGCGCGGGCCGGTCAAGGCCCGGCGGGCCCGCGGCACCACGTCGCTGCGCGTCGGCGTCGCGACGCTGTGGCTGTCGGTGATCGTGCTGCTGCCGCTGGCCGCGATCGCCTGGCAGGCCGCCGGCGGCGGCTGGCACGCCTTCTGGCTGGCTGTCAGCTCCAACGCGGCGCTGGAGTCGTTCCGGGTGACCCTGACCATTTCCGCCGGGGTCACCGTGGCCAACCTGGTGTTCGGCCTGGTGATCGCCTGGGTGCTGGTGCGCGACGACTTCGTCGGCAAGCGGCTCGTCGACGCGATCATCGACCTGCCGTTCGCGCTGCCCACCATCGTCGCCAGCCTGGTGATGCTGGCCCTCTACGGCAACAACAGTCCGGTGGGGTTGCACCTGCAGCACACCGCGTGGGGCGTGGCGGTGGCGCTGGCCTTCGTCACGCTGCCGTTCGTGGTGCGCGCGGTGCAGCCGGTGCTGCTGGAAATCGACCGGGAGACCGAGGAGGCGGCGGCGTCGCTGGGCGCCAGTGGCCCAAAGATTTTCACTTCCGTGCTGTTGCCGTCGCTGACGCCGTCGTTGCTGTCCGGTGCGGGGCTGGCGTTTTCGCGTGCGATCGGCGAATTCGGTTCGGTGGTGCTGATCGGTGGAGCGGTGCCGGGCAAGACGGAAGTGTCGTCGCAATGGATACGGACCCTGATCGAGAACGACGACCGGACCGGCGCCGCCGCTATCTCCATCGTGCTGCTGTCCATCTCGTTTGTCGTGCTGTTCATCCTGCGGATCGTGGGCGGCCGCGCGGCCAAGCGTGAGGAGCTGGCACCGTGACGTCGTCGCGCGGGGTTCGCTACCTGATCCGATTCGTGGCGCTGGCATACGTTTTCGTGTTGCTCGTTGTTCCGGTGGCCCTGATCCTGTGGCGGACTTTCCGGCCGGGCTTAGGCCAGTTCTTCGACTGGGTCAGCACGCCCGCGGCGGTCTCGGCGCTGAACCTGACGTTGCTGGTCGTTGCGATCGTAGTGCCACTCAACGTGGTGTTCGGCATCCCGACCGCTTTAGTGTTGGCGCGCAACCGTTTTCGCGGTAAGGGCGTGTTGCAGGCCGTTATCGATCTGCCGTTCGCGGTGTCGCCCGTCATCGTGGGCGTCGCACTGATCCTGTTGTGGGGATCGGCAGGCGCGTTCGGATTCGTCGAGAGGGACCTCGGGTTCAAGATCATCTTCGGGCTGCCCGGCATCGTGCTCGCGAGCATCTTCGTCACCCTGCCGTTCGTCGTGCGCGAGGTGGAGCCGGTGCTGCACGAATTGGGCACCGACCAGGAAGAGGCCGCCGCGACCCTGGGATCGGGTTGGTGGCAGACCTTCTGGCGGATCACTCTGCCATCCATCCGGTGGGGTTTGACCTACGGCATCGTGTTGACCGTCGCCCGCACCCTCGGCGAATACGGCGCCGTCATCATCGTGTCGTCGAACTTGCCGGGTAAGTCCCAGACGCTGACGTTGCTGGTCTCGGATCGATACAACCGCGGGGCCGAGTACGGCGCGTACGCGCTGTCGACGTTGTTGATGGGCGTTGCGGTGTTGGTGCTGATCTTCCAGGTAATTCTCGACCTTCGCCGGGCACGGGCGGACAGATAGGCTCGATATGGAGACTTGTAGATGACCGACAAGCACAACCGCGACCACGCCATCATCGTGCGGAACGCCCACAAGCGCTATGGCGACTTCGTGGCGCTCGACAACGTCGACTTCGTCGTACCGTCCGGCTCGTTGACGGCACTGTTGGGTCCCAGCGGGTCGGGCAAGTCGACCCTGTTGCGCGCCATCGCCGGGCTCGACCAGCCCGACAGCGGAACGATCACTATCAACGGCCATGACGTCACGCGGATCCCGCCGCAGAGACGGGGCATCGGGTTTGTGTTCCAGCACTACGCGGCGTTCAAGCACCTGACCGTTCGCGACAACGTGGCGTACGGGCTGAAGATCCGCAAGCGTCCCAAGGCGGAGGTCAAGGCCAAGGTCGACAATCTGCTGGAAGTCGTGGGGCTGAGCGGCTTTCAGAACCGCTATCCCAATCAGCTGTCCGGCGGTCAGCGACAGCGGATGGCGCTGGCGCGGGCGCTGGCGGTCGACCCCCAGGTGCTGCTGCTCGATGAGCCGTTCGGGGCGCTGGACGCCAAGGTGCGGGAGGACCTGCGCGCGTGGCTGCGCCGCCTGCATGACGAGGTGCATGTCACCACGGTCCTGGTCACCCACGACCAGGCGGAGGCGCTCGACGTCGCCGACCGAATCGCCGTGCTGAACCACGGACGCATCGAGCAGGTGGGATCGCCGACCGAGGTCTACGACGCCCCGGCGACGGCCTTCGTCATGTCGTTTCTCGGGGCGGTGTCCACCTTGAACGGCAATCTGGTTCGCCCGCATGACATCCGGGTGGGCCGCAACCCCGAGATGGCCATCGCGGGCGGCGACGGCACCGCGGAGTCGATCGGGGTGGTGCGCGCCACGGTCGATCGCGTGGTCGTGCTGGGCTTCGAGGTGCGAGTCGAATTGACCAGCGCCGCCACCGGGGGACACTTCACCGCTCAGATCACCCGAGGCGACGCCGAGGCCCTGGCCCTACGCGAGGGCGACACCGTCTACGTCCGCGCCACCCGAATGCCGTCCCTTCCCGCCGAGGACGCCGCCGACGGCGGCAGCCGTTCCGGCGGGGCCGGTGAGAATCAGACCACGCTGACGTCGGCGTGACCCAAGGCCGCGCTCAGGAGGCGTGCAGCCCGCACTCGGTCTTGGCCAGCCCCTGCCAACGCCCACTGCGCGGGTCGGCCCCGGCGAGCGGCTTGGCGGTGCAGGGCTCGCAGCCGATCGACGGATACCCGTCGTAGACAAGCGGATTCACCAGCACGCCGTGCTCGTCGATGTAGTTCTGCATGTCCTCGTCGGTCCACGTCGCAAGCGGGTTGATCTTCACCAGCTTGAAGCCCTCGTCGAAGCCGATCACCGGGGCGTTGGCGCGCGTCTTCGCTTCGCTTCGGCGCAGCCCGGTCACCCAGGCGGAATATCCGCTCAGGACGCGGCGCAGGGGCACGACTTTGCGCAGCCGGCAGCACTCGCCCGGGTCGCGCTCGAACAGGTTCTTCCCCAGCAACTGGTCCTGCTCGGCCACCGTCTGCTCGGGGGTGATGTTGAGAACGTGGATGTCGTAGACCGATTCGACCGCGTCCCGGGTTCCGATGGTCTCGGCGAAGTGGTAGCCGGTGTCCAGGAAGACCACCGGCACACCCGGGCGAACCTTGGCGGCAAGATCGATCAACACCGCCTCCTGCATGCTGGAGGTGAGCACGTAGTTGCAGGTGGCCCAGCCGCGCGGCCCGTTGACCCCGCCGAAGGTCTCGTCGGCCCATTGCAACACCTCGATCGCGCTGGCGCCCTCGAGTTCCGCGGCGCCCCGCGCCGCCAGGTCGCGCAGTTCCGCTTCGGTTCGTTTCGTTGCTTGTCCACTCATCGTAAATCGTCCTCATCCGCCCGAATCGCCCACTGCGCGAACCGTTCTCCCGCACTGCGGTGTTTGATGAAGTTCCTTACCACCCGGTCGATGTAGTCGCCCAGTTCGTCGCTCGTCACCTTGTGCTGGCGCAGCTTGCGCCCGAATCCGCTGTCCAGCCCGAGGCTGCCGCCCAGGTGCACCTGAAAGCCCTCGACCGAGCCCCCGTGACCGTCGTCCACCATTTGGCCCTTGAAGCCGATATCGGCCACTTGAATTCGGGCGCATGAGTTCGGACAACCGTTGATGTTGACCGTGATCGGCACGTCGAGCGAGGAGTTGATGTCCTCGAGCCGGCGCTCCAGCTCCGGCACCAAGACCTGGGCCTTTCCGCGCGTTTCGGCGAACGACAACTTGCAGTACTCGATCCCTGTGCACGCCATCAGGTTCCGGCGCCAATGGGACGGTCTGGTCTGCAGCCCGAGCGCCTCCAGCCCGGCGAGCACCTCGTCGAGTTTGTCGTCGGCGATGTCGAGGATGACCAGCTTCTGGTACGGGGTGAACCGCACCCGGTCCGAGCCCGCCTTGTCCATCAGATCCGCCACCGCAGAGAGGATGGACCCCGAGACCCGCCCCGCGATCGGCGCCGCCCCGACCGCGTTGAGCCCGTTCTTGAGCCGCTGAACCCCGATGTGGTCGATCGGATGTTTGAGCGGTTCGGGGGCCGGCCCGTCGATCAGCGGCCGTTTGAGGTACTCCGTTTCGAGGACCTCGCGGAATTTCTCGATGCCCCAGTCCTTGATCAAGAACTTCAGCCGGGCCTTCGACCGCAGCCGGCGGTAGCCGTAGTCGCGGAATATCGACGTCACGGCCTCCCAGACCTCGGGCACCTCGTTCAGCGGCACCCAGACGCCGACCCGCTGGGCCAGCATCGGGTTGGTGGACAGACCACCGCCGACCCACAGGTCGAGGCCGGGCCCGTGCTCGGGATGGTTGACGCCGATGAAGGCGATGTCGTTGATCTCGTGCGCGACATCCTGCAGACCCGAAATCGCCGTCTTGTACTTGCGCGGCAGGTCGGCGAAGTCCGGCGTGCCGATGTAGCGGCGCACGATTTCGTCGATCGCCCAGGTCGGGTCGAGCACCTCGTCGAGCGACTCGCCGGCCAGCGGCGAACCGAGGATCACGCGGGGGCAGTCACCGCACGCCTCGGCGGTCTGCAGTCCCACCCCGGCGAGCCGCCGCCAGATTTCGGGGACGTTTTCGACCTCGATCCAGTGCATCTGTACGTTCTGCCGGTCGGAGATGTCGGCGGTGTCGCGGCCGAACTCCGTCGAGATCTGGCCGACCGTGCGCAACGCCGCGGCCGACAGGGCACCACCGTCGCAGCGCACGCGCATCATGAAGTACTTGGCTTCCAGCAGATCGGCATTCTCGTCACCGGTGAAGGTGCCGTCATAGCCCTGTTCGCGCTGGGTGTAGAGCCCCCACCAGCGGAAGCGGCCGCGTAGGTCACTCTTGTCGATGCTGTCGAAGCCGGCCTTCGCGTAGATGTTCTCGATGCGTTCGCGCACCTCGAGCGGGGCGCCGGCGTGCTTCATCTCTTCGTTGGGGTTGAGCGGTTCCCGATCTCCCAGCGCCCACTGGCCCTCGTTACGGGGCTTGGCGGGACGGGCTGTGGTCATCTCGGAGGTCTCCTTCGAACATCGCAGGCATGAAAGCGCAGCTCACCGGTGGTATCGGCGGCGCAGATCCGATGCCAGCTGGACGTACAGGTGGGCGGGTCTACGACATCAAGGGAGACAGCAACAGCTGCAAACACGCTTGAGATCAATGTGCCGACGAGCCACGAGCGCAATGCGAAGGCTGGGCTGAGCGACGGTCACGCCACCATTGTGCCACGCCCGTCGGCCGGCGATGTAACCAGGTCAAACATCGGCTCACGATGAGCGGAATTCCCGATTAAGCTGGTCGCGCGGGTAAGAAAACCCAGGAAAAGCGTGTGCGGCCGACATCGGCGCGGGCACGGTGGATCGACGCCGCGGCCGGGTACCGCACACCGTGGGATGATTTGGCATGGCCCTTCGCGAGGAAGCCGTCGAGCTGCCCGACCTCCAGCCCGTCCCCGAGCGGCCGTTCGGGATCTACATTCACGTCCCGTTCTGCATAACCCGTTGCGGCTATTGCGATTTCAACACCTACACGCCGGCCGAGTTGGGCGGTGTCAATCCCGACGCCTGGCTTGCGGCGCTGCGGACGGAGTTGGAGCTGGCGGCAGAGCGTCTGCCCGGGCCGACCGTGACCACGGTGTTCGTCGGGGGAGGGACGCCGTCACTGCTCGGTGGCGCCCGCGTGGCGTCGGTGCTGGAGATGGTGCGCGAGCATTTCACGCTGGCGCCCGATGCCGAGATCACCACCGAGGCCAACCCGGAGTCCGCCTGGCCGGACTTTTTCGACGCCATTCGCGCGGCCGGCTACACGCGGGTTTCGCTCGGCATGCAGTCGGTGTCCCCGCGAGTGCTGGGGGTTCTCGACCGCATTCACACGCCGAACCGATCGGCGGCGGCCGCCCGAGAGGCCTTGGACGCCGGCTTCGAACACGTCAGCCTCGATCTGATCTATGGAACGCCGGGGGAATCCGACGACGATCTGCTGCGCTCGGTCGACACGGCGATCGACACCGGCGTCGATCACGTGTCCGCCTACGCCCTGGTCGTCGAGGAAGGCACGGCGCTGGCCCGACGGGTCCGGCGCGGCGAGCTCGCCGCCCCCGACGACGACATCCTGGCGCACCGCTACGAGCTGGTCGACGCCCGGCTTTCCGAAGCCGGAATGTCTTGGTACGAGGTGTCCAATTGGGCGCGGCCGGGCGGTGAATGCCGACACAACCTCGGCTATTGGGATGGTGGCCAGTGGTGGGGCGCCGGACCGGGGGCCCATGGCTATGTCGGTGCCACGCGGTGGTGGAACGTCAAGCACCCCAACGCCTACGCGGAAAAGCTGGCCGCCGGCGTATTACCGGTGGGGGGATTCGAGCGGCTCGACTCCGACGCCGTGCACACCGAAGACGTACTCCTGAAAACTCGTCTGCGACAGGGCCTTCCGCGCGATGTGCTGAATTCTGCCGAGGGGGCGCGGGCCGAAGGCGCGGTCGCCGACGGGTTGCTGGTGTCCGACGCAGATCGCTTCATCCTCACGCCGCGCGGCCGCCTGCTGGCCGACGCCGTGGTGCGCACCGTGTTGGGGTAGTCCTCAGCTGTTCGGGAACCAATGCGCGACTGCGCGATTGATCTCGATGTACAGCGGGATCCCGATCGTGACGGTGTAGGAGAAGGTCAGACCCAGCGCGGCCGCCAGCGGCAGGGTTGGGCTCGCCTCTGGGATCCCCAGCCGCTGGACCGCGGGCAGCGTGATGTAGGACGCCGCACTGCACAGCACCGCGAACAAGACGTAGGTGCCCGGCTGGAAGTGCGTGTCGGTCAGGTTGGCGTAGGCGTAGGCGGCCAGGATGCCAAGTGCCGCAAACAGGTTGGGCGCCAACAGGCCGAAGGCGATGAACCCGCCACCGGCCAACTTCAGATCCCGTAATTTGCGGGACGCCGTCATGCCCATCTCGAGCAGAAACAGGCAGAGCACGCCCTGAAACGCCGCAACGAAGAGCTCGTTTTGGTCGTGCACAACCTTCTGGCCCTGCAGCGCGCTGATGAAGCCGATGGCGATGCCGCCGACGAGGAGGATGAGGCCGGGATTGAGGAACACTTCCTGCAATATCGCCCGTGACATCAGCGGTGCCTTCTCGCGCTGCGGGGTGTTCCCGTACCACGCGTGCTCCTGCTTTTCCAGCGAGAACTCCAGCTCCTCTTCGATTCCGCGCTCGACCCCGTCGTCAACGCCCTCGGCCTGGGCGGCAGCGCCGGGACCTACCCTTGCGGGGGCGGTGTAACCCTGCTCGTCCGGCATGTACCCGGCTTCGTCCATCCCGCGGTGTCGCAGCCGGGCCACCAGGTATAGGGCAACCAGGCAGCCGGGAATCTCCATGAACGCGAGTAGAACCGGCATGTAGGCGTCGAAGGCGATCTTCACGCTGGTCAACACGGCCACGCAGGTGGCGAAGGCGCCCGCCGAGTCCGACCCGTAGTAACCGGCGACCGTCGCCCTGTCGACGCGTCGCAGCCGCGTCAGGTACCTCAGCAAGACATAGGTGAGCACTCCGATCACGAAGTTCAGCACCAAGCCCAGCGCGACGAATCCGGCGATGTTGTCGATATCGGCGGGTTTCACTTTCGCCAGCTCTTCGCCACCCTGCCAGCCGACGGCCACCAGCAGATACATCGTCAAACCCTGGTAGATCACGTACGGGAATTCGAACCGCACCCTCAGGATCGGAATGAGGAAACCGAAGTAGAAGAACAGCAGCAGCGGCTTGAACAGATTGTGGATGAAGTTCTGCCACATCTCTTGAAGCATGGGCGCCTCCTGGCGACGCAGTACAGCCCGGCGGGTGGCAGCAGGCGACTCGCGGCGCCCCTGAACTTAGTGGAACCTCGCGGGCTTGAGCGAGCCGACCATCGCGTCTTTACGAACAATTAACAAGTGGCCGATTGGGACCTTGGCGCGGCCCGTCAAACGAACTGTCGCCCACCATGATTCACCGGCCTGCGCGACCGCGTGGTTGGCGAAACTAGAACCAGTGGGCGATCAGCCGATTGACCTCGATGTACAGCGGGATGCCGATGGTGACGTTGTAGGAGAACGTCAAGCCGAGCGACGCGGCAAGCGGCAGGGTGGGACTGGCCTCCGGGATGGCGAGCCGCTGGACCGCCGGGACGGCGATGTAGGACGCGGCGCCACAGAGCACCGCGAAAAGCACATAGGTGCCGGGCTTGAAGTCGGCGTGGGTGAGCGACGAGTAGATGTGCGCGACCAGGATGCCAAGCGGGGCAAAGATATTCGGGGCCAACAGGCCGAAGACGATGAACCCGGGGCCGGCGCTGCGCAGGTCCTTCAGCTTCCGGGAAGCCGTCATGCCCATCTCGAGCAGGAACAGACACAGCACGCCCTGGAACGCCATGACGAAGAACTTGTCGTCATCGGCGACCACCTTCTGCCCCTGTAGCCCACTGACCAGGCCGATGATGATGCCCCCCATCAGCAGGACAAGTCCGGGGTTGAGGAACACCTCTTGGAACAGCTCCCGCGAGAAGATCGGCGCCCGCTTGCGCGCCGGGCCGGCAGTGCTCTGGTCGGGCTCCCAGTCCGGGTGGTCGAGCTTTTCCAGGGAGAATTCCAGCTCCTCTTCGATGCCGCGCTCGTGCTCGGCCGCCAGGCTCTGGCCGTGCGGTGGCTTGGCCGCGGTGCCCGGCCCGACCGAAACCCGCACCGGCGCTGTGTAGCCCGGTTCGTCGACCATGTTCCCCGCCGCGTCCATCCCGCGGTGACGCAGCCGCGCCACCAAATACAGGGCCACCAGACAGCCGGGAATCTCCATGACGGCCAACATGACCGGCATGTACGCGTTGAAGGCCATGCCGACGGCCGTCAGCACGGCCACGCAGGTGGCGAACGTTCCCGCTGAGTCTGACCCGTAATAGCCGGCAACGGTCGCTCGGTCGACTCGCCGGAGGGTGGTCAGCCAGTTCAGCAGCAGGTAGGCGATGCCGCCGATTACGAAGTTCAGCACGAATCCCAAAACCATGAAGCCGACGATCATCCCGATGCTGCCGGCGCTGATCTTCGCGAGCTCTTCACCCCCGTGCCAACCAATGGCCAGCAGCAGGTACATGGTCAAGCCCTGATAGATGACGTAGGGGAATTCGAAGCGCACCTTCAGGATCGGAATGAGAAAGCCGAAGTAGAAGAACAGCAGGAGCGGCTTGAACAGGTTGTGGGTGAAGTTCTGCCAAAACTCTTGCAGCATTTGATGCCTTCCTCGATGAGTGCGGTGATCAGGGAAAGCACCGTCCGCAAGCGGAGCCACCACGAACATCCCGACGACCGTGGAAAACTTATCCCCGGCGATGTCAAACCGCCACTCGAATGCAAAGCATGAAGTACAGGCGTGTCGAATCGATGCCGACGCGCCGATGACGGGCAAAAGCGCTGTTCAGACGGTTTCTGCCGACTGCCTTCCGGCCGCGGGCCACCGACACCGCAGGCGTGGGTTTGGTGGGAATATGCTGTGCATTTGCTGTGTGGCTAGCACAGGAATCAGCGGGCCGACGAAATTACCGAGGGCCTGACCCCGACGCCCTTCTTGCGGTGTGTCACCGACAGCCATGCCATCGGCGAGTAATAGGTGGTGATTTCCTCGAAGCCGTCGACCCTCGAGACTGTGAGCACGCCGGTCTCTTGATTGATTTCAAGCCCGTCACTCTCGCTGCCCTGGATCTCTTCGCCGTTCGCCAGCCGGATCACGAACATGACGTCGCTTTCGAATCGGCACGATCGTGCTCGCCGGAATTCACCGCCACTCCTTCACTCACGCCGCTGGGGCCTGCCGCCTCCCATTAAATCTCCCGGCCGGCGGGTTCGCACGATCTCGCCCGGAGTTCAGGCGAGGTCACGTCGCATGGGCCGTGCAGGGCTCCGACCGGGCGGGTCGTCGCGTCCCGTGTACCTGCGCTAACTGGCAGAGTCGGCGGGCCGGCGTGGGATCGAGGTGCGGCACAAGCGGGGACGGGCCGCCGCCCCGGCTTGACGAAGTTCTCGGCAGGACGGAGCGAATATGCCGGGCCGCGGCTGGGACAGCTTGCGCGTCCTTAGATAGGTTAGGCTACATTTACTAACCGTGACCGAGGTCAGCGTTCAGACGAGTTCCGCCGGCTCCACGTCATCGCCGATTCCACTTCCCGCACACGTGCACCCGGCCGACCTGGCCGCCGAGCTCGCCACGCGGTTGCCCGAACAAGCCGGCGAGGAGTACCTGGTCTACGAGCGCGGCGGTCAATGGGTACTCGCCAGCGGCGTGCGCGCGATGGTCGAGCTGGACAGCGACGAGATGCGGGTCGTCCGGGACGGCGTGACTCAGCGCCAACGGTGGTCGGGGCGGCCCGGGCCGGTCCTGGGTGAAGCCATTGACAGGCTGTTGCTGGAGACCGACCAGCTCTTCGGTTGGATCGCCTTCGAGTTCGGCGTCTACCGGTACGGGCTGGAGCAACGGTTGTCGCCGGGAACCCCGCTGGCCCGCGTGTTCTGGCCGCGCACTCGCATCGTGGTGACCCGGGAGCACGTCCAGCTCTGGGGCGCGACGGCGGCGCATCGCGACATGGTTCTCGGCCTGTTGGGCGACGGCATGCCCGAGGTGCGCCAGGCGCGCCCCGTCGACGTCATCGCCGACCCGTCCAACTATCGCGACCGGGTGGCATCGGCCGTCCGCGAGATCGCGGGGGGCCGCTACCACAAGGTGATCCTGTCCCGTTCGCTGGAAGTGCCTTTCCCCCTGGACTTCCCGTCGACTTATCGGCTCGGTCGCCGCCACAACACCCCGGTGCGGTCATTCCTGTTGCGTCTGGGGGGAATTCGCGCTGTCGGTTACAGCCCCGAGCTGGTCGCGGCGGTCCATGATGACGGCATCGTGTTGACCGAGCCCCTGGCGGGCACCCGCGCGCTGGGTCGCGGTGTGGCACTCGACCGGCAGGCCCGCGACGACCTGGAGTCGAATTCCAAAGAAATTGTCGAACATGCGATCTCGGTGCGCAGCTCGCTGCAGGAGATCACCGAGATAGCCGAACCCGGTAGCGCGGTGGTCACCGACTTCATGACGGTGCGCGAACGCGGCAGCGTGCAGCACCTGGGCTCCACGGTCAGCGGGCGACTGGGCCCGTCGAACGACCGGATGGACGCGCTGGAAGCGCTCTTCCCGGCCGTCACCGCGTCGGGCATCCCGAAAGCGGGCGGCGTCGAAGCGATCCTGCGCCTCGACGAGGGTCCGCGCGGCCTGTATTCCGGAGCGGTCGTGATGTTTTCGGCCGACGGCGGCCTGGACGCGGCGTTGACGCTGCGGGCGGCATACGAGCGCGATGGCAGGACGTGGTTGCGCGCGGGGGCGGGCATCATCGAAGAGTCCACCCCCGAGCGTGAATTCGAAGAGACCTGCGAAAAGCTGTCCACACTCGCGCCCTATCTGGTTGCGCGGCAGTAGCCCGTCCGGTCGGTCGAGGGCGCTGTGAGCGGCGTCCCTCGGCGTAGGGACCTTTGGCCCTAGTTGGTCGAGTTTCCCGCGTGTCATCTTTATGTAACCCAATGACACAGATACATTGCGCGTTACTGGACGGCACACATAACTGGAGGGCTTCGTGTCCGAGGACCTGACTAATCTGCAGCTACTACACGAGCTCGAGCCTGTGGTCGAGGGCCTGCTCAACCGCCATCTTTCGATGTTCAAGGAGTGGAATCCCCACGACTACGTCCCGTGGTCGGACGGCAAGAACTTCTACGCGCTGGACGGTCAGGACTGGGAACCCGGGCAGAGCCGGCTCCCCGACGTCGCGCAGGTGGCGATGGTGCAAAACCTGCTGACCGAGGACAATTTGCCGTCCTATCACCGCGAGATCGCGATGAACTTCAGCATGGACGGCCCGTGGGGTCAGTGGGTCAACAGGTGGACGGCCGAGGAGGCCCGGCACAGCACCGCGCTGCGCGACTACCTTGTGGTCACCCGCGCCGTCGACCCGGTGGCGCTCGAGCAGCTGCGGCTCGAGCAAATGACTCGGGGCTTCAGCCCGGGACAGAATCAGCAGGGCGACATGTTTGCCGAGAGTCTGTTCGACTCGGTCATGTACGTCTCGTTTCAGGAACTGGCTACCAGGGTCTCCCACCGCAACACCGGCAAGGCCTCGCAAGAACCGATCGCCGAGCAGCTGATGGCCCGAGTCTCGCACGACGAAAACCTGCACATGATCTTCTACCGGGACGTCAGCGCGGCGGGTCTGGACATCGCCCCGAACCAGGCGATGAAGTCGGTCCACAAGATCCTGCGCAACTTCAAGATGCCGGGATTCACGGTGCCGGAGTTCCGGCGTAAGGCGGTGATCATCGCCGTTGGCGGCGTCTACGACCCGCGCATCCACCTCGACGAGGTGGTGATGCCCGTGCTGAGGAAGTGGCGCATCTTCGAACGCGAAGACTTCACCGGCGACGCCGCGCGGATGCGCGACGATCTCGCCGTGTTGGTCAAGGAGCTCGAGCAGGCCTCCGACAAGTTCGAGGAGTCCAAGCAGCGTTATCTCGAGCGTGAGGCCCGCAAGACCGAACGAATCACGGCCAGCAAGGTGCTCCAAACGGAAGGCACGCTGACCTTGAGCGGCCACTGACGAGGTCCGGGTGCGCGGGGTTCCTGTCCCAGCAGCCTGACGGCAGCGTTCGCTGCGCTCGAAATGTGTCAGTTCCGCCGGGGGCGGGCGATCTAAGCCGCTGCGCCCTCCGAGCGCGTCTTGGCTGAGGACTGAACTCCGGCGCTTCGCCTGATTGGGGAGTTTGAACCCCGGCTGGGCGGGGAATTCCTGCATGCCCCTCATATTGTGAAGATCAGGAAGTCCCATGCTTAGCGCACGTATCGACCGCTTCAAGGAAGATTGGTTTCTGTTTCTCGGCAAGCTAGCGGCTGTGTCCACCCCGCAGTTGGGCATCATCTACGGCTTTGCCAATCGTCGAGAGGCGCGGGATCCGGTGAGCCAGGGCGGGCCGACGGCGCGTCCTCTCGCTCACCGGCCCCGACTGATCGCGTAGCGTTTCCGATTCGACCCGCAAACCGACGGTCAGGGGGCTTACCCCCGGGACCGGCCCCGCTCAGGCCCAGTCGGCGGTCGCGTTGGACTCGAGGTAATCGGCGAGTATGCGGCTCACCAGTGACTCGATATTCGACTCGATCGACGACGCGAGCGTGGCGGCGACCGTTGCCACGGCCTGAGTCCGGAAGCGCACCAGCATGGTGATCAGCTCGGCGATCTCGGCATCCGCCGGCAAGGGTTCCCCCGGCTTGATGCGGTCCAGGACATGCTCGGCGCCGGCGCGCACCAGCATGTCGCTGATCTTGTCTATTTCGGGCACGATCTGCTCGTGTAAGTCGACGAGCTTCTCCAATTTGACGCCGTAGCCCCGTATTTCGTTGAACGCCTCGATCAGTTTGGGGCGGGTGACGGTGGCTCTCGCCCCGTCGACCCGGATGACCTGCAGCGCCACCAGGCGGTCGAACGCTTCGGGGTCGTCAACGAGTCGCTGCGCATCGGCCAGCGGCATGGTCTCAGGCTTCTCCGTCGTCCAGGTGCCCACGATCGCCGTCTCGAGGCCCAGCACGTCGCCCAGGTTCTTGCCTTCTTCCCAGGCGCTGAGCATTTCGCGCACGTGGGCGATGTTGTATCCGCGGTCGAGCATCGAGGTGATCAGCCGCAGGCGGGTGAGGTGCGTGTCGTTGAACAGGGCGATGCGCCCGACGCGCAACGGCGGAGGAAGCAGCCCGCGGTCACGGTAGACCCGGATGTTGCGGGTGGTCGTGCCGGCCAGCCGCGCCAGGTCGTCGATCCGGTACTCACCGGATGCGGGGGCACCTTGCGGGTGGCGGACCGCTGCGTCGAACAGTTGTGAGACCGCGGTCTCGATCAACTGCCGGTACTCCCGCGACTGGCGCCGCACGCGCCTCGGCGCGCGCCGCACGTTGTGCAGCACGCTGGCGATGGTGCCGGGTTCGGGTCTCGAAGAACGGTCGGGTGCCATGCGTCAGCCCGACGCGGCGGCAAGCGGCGTGGAGTCGCGCGCCACCGCTTGGTAGTCCCCGTAGCGGAAATCTTTCATCTGGCGAAGATACTGCGTCGCGAAACCCGGGTACATCGACCCGTTGTATCCGTCCTTGGTCAGGTACCAGCTGCGGCAACCGGACATCCACGTCGTCTTCGTGAGGCGGCGCTGCAGGCTGTCGTTGTGGCGGCGCTGAACCTCTTCGCGCACATCGAGATAACGCAGGTCGTTGTCGAGAATGGCGGTGATGCCGCGAACCGCGTACTCGAGCTGACCCTCGATGTAGACCAGCAGCGAGTTGTGGCCAGGCCCGGAGTTGGGCCCGGTCATGACGAACAGATTCGGATATCCGTGCACGCTGATGCTCTTGTAAGCCTGTGCGCCATCGGCCCATTCGTCACCCAGCGAGCGGCCGCGCAGGCCGGTGACCGGGAAGGGCGGTCCGGTCAGATGGACGTCGTAGCCGGTGGCGAACACGATGCAGTCCAGGTGATGTTCGATGCCGTCGCTGGTGCGGATGCCGACCGGGCTCAGGGTGGCGATCGGCCAGTCGATGAGCTTGCAGTTCTCGCGCTGAAGGGCGGGGTAGTAGTCGCTGGAGACCAGCATGCGCTTGCAGCCCGGGCGGAAGTCCGGCGTCAGCTGGCGGCGCAGCCACGGGTCCCTCACCTGAGCGCGCAGATGCGCCCGCCCCAGCCGGGCGGCCAACGAGGTCAGCGGCGTGTCCCACACCAGGGCCGTGGCGCTGGCCTCGTGGCCCCAGAACAACGCCTGCCGCGCAAGTTGCTGGGCGGCGGGCACTTTGGCGAAGAGGGTCTGCAGGGCGGGCGGGGTGGCGACGTCCAGGCGCGGCAACACCCAGCATGGCGTGCGTTGGAACACCTTGACCAACCCGGCCCGCTTCGCCAGCTCGGGGATGATCTGAATGGCGCTGGCGCCGGTACCGATGACGGCGACCCGTTTGCCCGAGAAGTCGTAGTCGTGGTCCCAGCGGGCGCTGTGAATCTTGTGTCCGCGGTAACTGTCCAGGCCGCGAATGTCGGGGAACCTGACGTCCGACAGCGGTCCGGAGGCCAGCACGACGGTGCGCGCGCGGAATCGCTTGCGGCCTTTGGTGGTTGCCGTCCACACCCCGCTGTTCTCGTCGAAGGCCAGACCGCTGACCTCCTGGCCGAATCGAATGTGGCGACGGATGTCGAATCTGGTCGCCATGTCCTCGAGATGGCGGCAGATCTCCGGGGCGGGGGAGTACGTCCGCGACCAGCTCGGGTTCTTGACGAACGAATACGAATACAGCAGCGAGGGCACGTCACAGCTGGCGCCGGGATAGGTGGTGTCGCGCCAGGTTCCGCCCACCCGGTCGCCGCGTTCCAGGATCACGACGTCGTCGACCCCGGCGTCGGCCAACCGGATCGCCGCTCCCAGTCCGGTGAAGCCGGCACCGATGACGAGCACCGCGTGGGCGCGGTCGGCGGCCATCATCACGCCGCCGGCCGGTAGGTGAGTTCCTTGAACCAGCTGGGCACGGGTTTGAGCAACGGCTTGGGATAGCGGTCCGACAGCCACACCATCGAATTGGCCAGCAGGTGGTAGGGGTGGGCGGGGTTGACGACCATCGCGGCGTGTCGCTTGAGCAGTTGGTATGCCGGCACCCGCGAGGTGCGCTCACCCCGCTCGCCGAGCTGCTTGAAGCGTTTGACCGCGTTGTAGAGGCGCTCGGGCTCCATGCCCATGCCGGCCATCTCGTTGCGGACGCGATTGAGCAGCGGGATATACATCAGGGTGCCGACGATCACGCCCGGCGACGCGACTGTCCCGACGAATTCGATGGCAAGTTTGCGGGCCCTCGCGTGGCCGATCATGTCGAGCACCGCGAAATCGACGGCGATGTGGCGTGATTCGTCGTTGTTGATTTTCTCGAAGACTTGATGGCACACCGGGTCTGCAACGGTGTCGAGCAAGAACTTCAGCAACGCGCCGTCGAGGGCGACCTCCAGCATCGGTATCACGGTGCCCAGCACGGACAACGGCATGTCGTCGGAGTAGGCGTCGAGCCACTGGATGGCGAGCCGGATGTTGACGTTCGGCTTGGGAACTTCGCCGTCGTCGAGCATGCCCCAGCGCTTCATCAGCGCCATCTCGGCGTTGGCGTGCCGTTGCTCCTCGGCGTGGAAGTACCGGTAGATCTCGGCCAGTGTCGGGTTGGGCGCCTTCTTGGCCAGGGCCGCGAATCCGCGGGCGCCCACGTTCTCGATCCAGCACAGGTCGGCCATGAAAGCCTTGAGCTTGGGCCGGAATTCCTCCCGGATGGTGTCGGCGCCGGGCGCGTCCCAATCGATGTCGGCGAGCGCCCATTGGCGGTCCTTGATCTTGGCGAGCATGGCTTCCATGTCGATGGCCACTGGGAGCTCCTTTGCATTGGTCAGGGCACGTTGATTCGCGAGGCCAGACCGGCCGCACGTGTATAGGCGTGTGGTGCCAGGCGTTTGATGCTCCAGCCGATTTTGGCGTCGAGCTGTGGCATGCAGTAGAGGTCGCCGCGGTCGTGCGCGTCCAGGCAGATCCGCGCGACTTTGTCCGCCGAGAATCCGGTCCAGCGCATCAGCTTGTTGGCCAGTTCGCTGGATTCCTCGCTGATGCGGCCGGATTCGACGATGTTGGTCTTGACGAAGGTCGGACACAGCACGGTTACTCGCACGCCGGTGCCTGCCAATTCGGCGGCCAGGGTCTCGGACAGTGACAGCACGCCGGCCTTGCTGACGTTGTAGGGGGCCATTCCCGGCGCCGCGCCGAACGCCGCCGCCGACGCGACGTTGATGATGCCGCGGGGGGCGGGCGACGGCTCCCGGAGGATCGGTGCGAAGACGTGGCAGCCGTGAATGGGGCCCCACAGGTTGATTCCGATGGTCCATGCCCAATCGTCCAGGGGCGTATCACCGATGGCCGCGCCGCCGGCGCCGACGCCGGCGTTGTTGATCACCAGCGTCGGGCATCCGGAAAACCAGGCCTGTGATTGCCCGGCCAGCGCCCGCACGTCCTCGAAGTGCGAGACGTCGCAGCGGATCGCCGTCGCACTGGCGCCCAGTTGGGTGATCGCGTCGGCCGTCCGTTGGGCGGCCGCTTCGTCGATGTCGCTGCAGACGACCCTGCCGCCACGGCGGCCGAGTTCGATGGCGAAGGCCGCCCCGATGCCGCTTCCGGCGCCGGTCACCACCGCGGACGCACCGCGGCTGGTCTTCGGCCTGCCCAGCAGTCTGTCCAGCATCGCTCAGCGCACCTCCTGCGTTGTGACGCGTGCATCCTGCAACGCGTGGGTGACGAAGCGCGCGACGTAGCCCATGGCCGCGGCGGCTTCGGGCATCATCCGGGGCAGCGCCTGAAAGACGTGCACCTGGTGTGGCCAGATCTGCAGTTCGCAACGGCCGCCGGCGGTTTCGATGTCGGCGGCGAGCTGACGGGCGTCGTCTTGCAGCATCTCCGCGCCCCCGGCCTGGATCAATGTCGGGGGAAGCGGAGGGCCGCCGGCGACGTTGAGCGTCAACCGCTGGTGCGCGGGATCGACGCCGGCGTGATACATGCCGACCAGGCGGGCCGCGTCGGCCGCCCGGATCGCGGGATCGCGGCGCAGTCGTTCTCGGGCGAGACACAACTCGAAGCTGAGGTCGTACAGCGGGGAGAACAACGTCAGTGCGGCGGGGTGATCGGCCACCACCTCGGGTTGCAGCAACATGTCGACGGCCAGATGGCCGCCCGCCGAATCCGCGGCGACGACAAGCCCTTTCGGCGACAAACCGCACGAGTTCACCAGCCAGTCCCAGCCCGAGCGCACGTCGTCGGCCGCGGTGGGGAAGCGGTGGCGGGGCGCGAGTCGATAATCGATGCCGAACACCGGCAGACCGGTCAGTGACGACAGCCAGGATGTCAACCGGCGGTGCGTCTTGGCCGAGCACACGGCGAAGCCGCTGCCGTGCACGTAGTAGACGGCGCCCGCGGAGGTGGACGACCGCGCGGTATCACTTGTCGGCGTGCGGGGCCCGTAAACCCATTCGCCCTTGACCCGGCGACCGTCCGGCAGCCTCGTGTCGACGTGTTCGACTCGGGTGCCCGCCAGTGAGGGCCCGAAGGTGCCCATGATCCGGGCGACGATTTGGCGCGACAGCCACAGGCCCCACGCCCGCTCGGGCGGTAGCAGGCCGGTTACGGGCCGCAGGGTGTAAGCACTTACCGCTGCCGCGCCGCGGGACCGCAATGACCCGCGGGCCGGAACACCGTCCGCCATGCCGGGAAGTCAATACCAAATGGTGACATTAGTCAATGGCAGCTTTTAGGGGTCGGGTGCTTGCTTCGCAACGCGCGGCATGCGCGGGCCCATCGGCTCCCCGTCGCCGTCCAACTACTCGAAAGCGATGACGCCCCGGATGTTCTTGCCGGCGCGAAGGTCTTTCATGGCCGCGTTGATGTCGTCGAGCTTGTACTTCTGCGTGACCAACTCGTCGAGCTTGATCAGGCCCGCCTCGTACATCGATAGCAGCTTGGGCATCGCTTCGCGCGGGTTCATCTCGCCGTAGAGCGCCCCTTTGAAGGTCTTGCACGAGTTGACCATGTCGCCGAGCATCATCGGGACCATCATGTCGGTGATCTTGGCCATCCCGGTCAGCACACAGGTTCCGCCCTTGCGCAACAACATCATCGCCGTAAAGATCAGGTCGGCCGGCACCACCCCGGGGGTGAGAACGACGCGGTCGGCCATGACTCCCCAGGTGATCTCCTTGACAAGTTCGACCGCCGCACCGGCATCGACGGCGGTGTGGGTTGCGCCGAACGTCGGCGCGATCTGACGTTTGAATTCGTTGGGGTCGACGGCGACGATGTGCTTGGCGCCCGCGACCTTCGCGCCCTGCACCGCGTTCATGCCGATCCCGCCGACACCAATCACCACGACGGTGTCACCCGCTCCCGTGCCTGCCGCGACGGATCCCGAGCCGAATCCCGTTGTCACACCACAGGACACCAGGGATGCGGCCTCCAAGGGGATCCAGTCATTCACCTTCACCAGCGAACGCTCGGACGCCACCACGTACTCGGAGAACGTGCCGACCTGCATCATCGCCATCAGATCCTCGTCGCCGAGGTGGCGTCGCCGGGTGCCGTCGGTGGTCATTGCCTTGCTGTAAATGTCGGAGCCAATGTCGCACAGGTACGTGTGCCCGGTGGCGCACCATCGGCAGCTACCGCAAGCAGGCAGGAACGAGATCGCCACATGGTCGCCAGGTTTGAGTGTCTTCACCTCGGGACCGACCTCTTCAACGACACCCGAGCCCTCGTGGCCGCCGAGCATCGGGAACCATTCGGGTACCGGAATGCCGGACGCCCGCATCATTTCTTCCATCTCGGCCGTCGGCACACTGTCGCCGGTGTAGAAGTGCTCGTCAGAATGGCAGATGCCGGCGTAGGCCATCTTGACCAGAACCTCGCCGGCGTGCGGAGGATCGAGCTCGACGTCGGTGACTTCCCAATCGATACCGACGCCGCGTAACACCGCTGCTTTGGACTTCATTGTCGCTTCTTTCAGTTGGGAGTCAGGCGGCAGGCCAGCCGACGGTCTTTGTCTCGGTGAAGATTTCGAGCCCCTCGATGCCGCATTGTCGTCCGACACCGGACTGCTTGTAGCCGCCGAACGGCGCGTCCGCGCCGTACCAGAGTCCGCCGTTGATGCCCAGGGTGCCGGTTCTGATCCGGCGTGCGACGGATTTCGCGCGATCTAGATCAGCGGCGAACACCACGCCCGACAGGCCATAGATCGAATCGTTGGCGATGCGCACGGCGTCGTCGTCGCCGTCGAACCCGATGACCGACAGCACCGGCCCGAAGATCTCCTCCTGGGCGATCGTCATCTTGTTGTCGACGTCGGCGAATACCGTTGGCTCGACGTAATAGCCCTTGGGGAGATGCTTGGGCACCCCGCCGCCGGTGACCAGTCGGGCGCCTTCCTGCTTACCCTTCTCGATGTAGCCGAGCACGCGGTCATGCTGCCTTTTGGAGACAAGTGGACCCTGCAGCACCGACGGGTCCGTGGGGTCACCGTATTTGTTGTTCTCCATCGCTGTCTTGACGATTTCGACCGCTTCGTCGTAGCGCGAGTTGGGGACCAGCAGTCGGGTGGGCATCGCGCAGCCCTGCCCGGCGTGCATGCAGATGAAGGCGCTGCCGCCGACCGCGCCGCCGATGTCTCCCTCCTCGTCGAGGACGAGGTAGACGGACTTGCCCCCGAGTTCGAGGAAGGTGGACTTGATGGTCTCGGCGGCCGCCGCCATGATGCGCCTGCCGGTAGCGGTCGAGCCGGTGAACGCCACCATGTCTACCAGTGGCGAGGTCGAAATCACCTCTCCGACGGAATGATCGGACGACGGGACGATGTTGATGACCCCGGGCGGGATGTCGGTGTGTTCGGCGATGATGCGGCCGATTCTGGTGGCGTTCCACGGTGTGTCCGGGGCGGGCTTGAGCACGCAGGTGTTACCCATCGCCAGGATGGGGCCGATCTTGTTCAGGATGATCTCGAAAGGAAAATTCCAGGGCGTGATCACACCGACGACTCCGATCGGCTCCTTCCAGACTTCGCGGGCCGTCAGGCTGCCCAGGCCGAAGGCGTCCTTGTCGGGAAGCGGCCGTTCCCAAGCGAATTCACCGATCATGTCCGCAGGCCAGGTGAGCGCTTCGCGGAGGGGGACGTCGAGCTGCGGTCCGTAGGTGGACAGCACGGGGCAGCCGACCTCCGCGACGAGCTCGCCGCGTAAGTCCTCACGTTCGGCTTCCAGCGCCGCCTGCAGCTGCCGCAGGCCGGCGGCCCGCGCCTCGCCATCGCGTGACCACGCCGCGTTGTCGAACGCGTGCCGTGCCGCAGCGATGGCGCGTTCCATGTCGGCGTGGGTGCCGTCGCAGGTGGTGCCGAGCACCTCCTCGGTCGCCGGATTGACGTTGTCGAATCGCCGCCCGGATACGGACTCGACGAGCTTGCCGTCGATGAGCATGCGCGGTTCGTGGTTCACCAATTCCGAAGCTCCTTCACTGCATCAGAGGCGCGTGGGGCCAGAGTCAGATGTGGGATGAAACTGCTTTTGCCGCAACGGATAACGGAATCGACAACGTCAACCAGGTGCTCGACGTCGACGAGGCCGCCGAGCATGTATTTGTTATCCATCCAGTATCTGATAGCCGCTTCCAGGGCGTCGGGGTCCCACGCCTTGTTGAACTCAGTCTGCGCGTCGCCGGTGCCGCCCAGGCTGTCGCCGACGGCCAGACGGGTGAAGCCGATCTCCGGATGCTCGATGCGCCAGGCCTCGACAAGCTTGTCCAGCGCCGCCTTGGACACCGCGTATGCGCCGAGCAGCGGCCACGGCGTCGTGTACGACGCGCTGAGCGACGAGAGGTAAACGGCACCGCCCGCCGCCGCGGCCAAATGGGGCGCGGCCGCGGCGGTCACGAGTGAGGCGCCGGTGACGTTGGTGGCGAACAGTTGCGCCCACTGTTCCGCGGTCACCTCGCGCAGCGGCGCGAGCACACCCATGCCGGTCGTGTAGACCAGGGCGTCGAGCCCGCCGAGCGCTCCGACCACCTCGGACATCGCCGTCTGGCAATCGTCGGCTACGGTGACGTCGCAGGCGACGGCCACCGCGCCGTTGCCGGCTTCCCCGGCGGCATCGACCAGCCTGTCGTATCGCCGCGCCAGCAGCGCGACATGTGCGCCTCGCTGGGCAAGCCCTATGCCGATGCATCGTCCGAGTCCGGCGGAGGCACCGACGACAGCGACCCGCAGCGGGCTTTGTCCGTTGTCAGACATCGAGCTTGGCGCTCATAGTGCCGAGGGTCGCGCCCGCGGTGCGTTCGAACCGGCCGTGGTCGAAGCTACGGATCTCGACATCGTGGTCACCGGCTTCGGCGCGCAGGGCGCCGACCGTGCATCGTTCTCGGGTGCGATGCCGGAACGGGTCGAATGAGTACCAACGGCATGCGTTCTCATACGTGATCTTGTTGACCTCGTAGTCGGGGAGGTCAACCATGACCAAGGCAAGCTCCTCGGCTGCCGCGGGCCACGACGAGTCGGAGTGCGGGTAGTCGCACTCCCAGGCGATGTTGTCGATGCCGATGTCATGGCGCAGTTTGACGCCAATCGGGTCCGCGATGAAGCAGGTCAGGAAGCGCTCCCGGAACACCTCGCTGGGCAGTTTGTTTCCGAAGTCCTGGCCGGTCCACAGGTGATGCATTTCGTAGGTTCGGTCGAGGCGGTCGATGAAATAGGGAATCCAGCCGGTGCCACCCTCGGAAAGTGCGAAGCGGACGTCGGGAAACTCCTTGATGACGCGGGACCACAGCAGGTCGGCGGCCGCCGAGCAGATGTTCATCGGTTGCAGGGTGATCATTACGTCGACGGGCGCGTTGTCGGCGGTCATCGTGATCTTGCCGGAGGACCCCAGGTGGACCGAGAGCACCGTGTTGGTGTCCGACAGCGCCCGCCACATCGGATCCCAATACTCGTCGTGGAAGCTCGGGAAGCCGAGCGTCGCGGGGTTTTCGGTGAAGGTGACTGAGTGGCAGCCTTTGGCGGCGTTGCGGCGGATCTCATTGGCGCACAATTCGGGATCCCACAGCACGGGCAGCCCCATGGGCAGGAAGCGCCCGGGATACGAGCCGCACCATTCGTCGATGTGCCAGTCGTTGTATGCCTGGGTGACGGCGAGGGCGAGGTCCTTGTCGGTGTGGGTGGCGAACAGCCGGCCCGCGAAGCCGGGGAAGGACGGGAAGCACATCGATCCCAGCACGCCGCCCGCATCCATGTCTTTGATGCGCTCATGAATGTCGTAGCACCCGGGCCGCATTTCGTCGAAAGCGGTCGGCTCGACGCCATACTCATCGCGTGGGCGTCCCGCCACAGCGTTGAGCCCGATGTTGGGAATGATGGCGTCGTTGAAAGTCCACACCTCCGAGCCGTCGGGCCGGCGGATGACCCGGGGCGCCGCGTCCGCGTACTTGCTTGCAAGCCTGCCCTCGAACAGGTTCGGCGGCTCCACGAGGTGATCGTCGACGCTGACCAAGATCATGTCTTCGGGCTGCATGAGTCTCCTTGCACAGAGGTTGAGAACGAGACTATCAGATTGGCAGAGTAACTATTTCGATTTCTGGAAATATTCATTTCCACTGGTGACGGACGTGGCCTCCACACTTCGGCAACGCTCAGCGCCGCGGCGTCGCGTGCGGCTCGACGGCAAACGAGAGCAGTAGCCGGTCCAGGATCCTGGCGGCCCGGCGACGCGCGCTCTTGGGGTTTGCGGAGTGCGCGACGAGCAGCGAGGCCTCCTCGAGCGCGGCGATGAGCATGTGCGTCAGTTCCCCGACGGGTTGATCGTCGATGGTGCCCTCGGCGATCGCCTCGCGGACCACCTCGTTGATCAGGGCGATGCTGTTGCCATTCTGGATTTCGCGCAGGGTCTGCCAGCCCAGCACCACCGGTCCGTCGACAAGTATCACCCGCTGCACCGCGGGTTCCATTGCGGCTTCAAGGAATCCGTGCAATCCACGCGTGAGCCGTTCCCAGGCGTCCGCGCCCGGCGGGGGAGCGGCAATGGACCGGAGGGTGAGATCGTTTTCGACGTCTTCGAATACCGCTCGAAAGAGCTCGGCTTTGTCCTTGAAGTGGTGGTAGAAGGCGCCGCGCGTCCCGACGCCCGACCTCGTCACGAGGTCGCTGATGCTCGTGTTGAAGAACCCGTGTTCAACGAACAGCTCGCGACCCGCGTCGATCAGGTCGCGACGGGTCTGCTCGCCCCGGGCGCGTCGATCCTCGTCCGCCCCGCCACGCTTCGCCATGCCGACGATCGTAGCAACCTTCAGTTTGAATGTTGAGCGTCGGGACGTGCCGCCTCAGCGCACGATCCCGCGAACCGTCATGAGTCCAAGATCGGCGTGCGACTTGAAACCCGGCGGCGCATCGCAGATGGCGGGGATGGAGTTCACGGGCTCCATCGCGGTCCATGCGTAGCCTATGTAACCGGGCTTCGCGTGCTCGCGCGCCTGCGGGCTGCCGCGCAGGATGAGCTCGGTGCCGGGGTCACCGTCGATCACCACGCGGTAGTGGTAATACGGTTCCCAATCGGGCCTCGGGTCGATGGCGTCGTGCTCGATGAACGAGTAGAGCTCGTGCAAGGTGATGAACGGCCTGCCGTCCACCCACGCCGTCCAGAGGTGATGTTGGGATGCGACGGTGCCCGTCTTGATCACACCTCGCAGGCCGGGCATGTCCATGTCCGCGGTGCCCTCGTACGGGATGTCGCGGGTGGCCAGGCCCAGTTCGACGTCTGTCGTGAACTTGTCGACACTCTTGCCCAAGCCTTCGACCACCATCGTCAGCGATTGCGCGAACAACGACCATGCATCTTGAAAGAGATTGCCCTTGGCGAACTCGTCCGGTGTCTTTCCGAATCCCATCTCGTCCAAGTACTTCAGCGTGTCCTTGTTGAAGTTCACCGCCTCGTAGATGTGGATGTGGTCGGTCTTGCCGACGATCCGGGCCAGCGTCAGGACGAGCAGGTCCGCCGCGTAGCCGGGGTGGATGCCGCCTCCGTGGAACGACGTTCCACCGTCTTGGCACGCCGCCTCGATTTTGTCGATGTCGGCGCTGTTGGTTTCCGTCCGATGCCACCAGGCCCCACCCGAGGCGACGACGCTCTTTCCGCCGCGCAGCAGTCGGCAGATCTCGTCGACGTCCGACCAGAGGGGCGCGTAGAACACGCAGTCTGCGTCAAGGCCCTCCAGGGTGGCCTTGTCCGTGGTTGCGAGCACGCCGATCGGCCCCACCCCGACCAGCTCGCCCGCATCCTTGCCAACTTTCTCCGGGCGGTTGCAGAGCACTCCGACCACCTCATAGAGGGGATTGTGGGCGAAGTGGCGCAGCGCCAAGGTCCCGACATTGCCCATGCCCCACTGGATCACGCGATATTTCTTCTCGGCCGCCGACACGCTCGATTCCAGTGGTGATGTGAGCGTCATGGTGTCCCCTTCGCGTGAGGCCAGACGGGAGCGAGCACTCCGGAAACCGAATATGCAGTTTCGCGAATCATTGTTTCCGTACGGTGGCGATTACACAACCTTCATCCGGTATGTTGCCGCTATGGCAGACGACGGCGTTCGCGCGTACGGTTCGGTCGCTCCCCTGAAAGTCGGCTTGCTCAACGATTATCCGACTTCCGGCGACACGGACAACGACAGCATCGACGCCCTGCGGCTGGTGATGGATGAAGCGTTGTCCTCCGGGCTGATCGACCGGCCGATCGAACTCGTCACCCGAAACGTGGTGGGCTTGCCGAACGGCACCTACCTCGCGGTCGAACGTGCCTTCGACGAGCTGGTCGCGGAGGGATGTCTGGCCATCTACGGGCCGTGGGTATCGGACAACGTGGTGCCGCTGCGCTCCCATGTCGAGGCCACGGCTCGCGTTCCGATCGTCACCCTGTCGGGGTCCGAGGGTGCGCTCGGAGAGTGGTGCTTTGCGCTGAACAACGGCTCGATGGCCGAGGAGCCGGTGATGCTGGCGGCGGTGATGATCGGGGACGGGCGGTCGAGGATCGCGATCGCCTATGAGTCGTCACTGATCGGAAAGGAGTACCTCGCCTTCGCCGAACGAGCCTACGACGCCGCCGGCTTGAAGGTCGTTGCGACCGTGGCAATTCCGCAGGTGGAGGCCGACAAGGCCAAAGCGGTCGCCGCGCTGAGTGCGTCGGAGCCCGACGCGTTGGTGCACGTCGGGTTCGGGCATGGCCTGTGGGGGTTCACGGACGCGCTGCTGGCCGCCGGCTGGGACCCCCCGCGGTACACGACGACGGCCTTCGAAATGGCGCACATCAACGCGGAATGGAGGCGGCAGTTGTCCGGCTGGATCGGCCTGGACAGCTACGACGAGCGCAACACCGTCGGTCAGGCCTTCCTGGACCGCTTTGAAGCCAGATACGGTCGTCGGCCTGGTCATTCGATGCCGGGCCTGTCGCACGACGCGGCGACCGTGATCGTGCGCGGCCTCGCGGCGGCACGCCCGCTCACCGGGGAGGGAGTGAAGAACGGGCTCGAGCAGGTCAAGCTGATCCCGTCGGCCAGCGGCGCTCCCGGGACGTTCCTGCGGTTCGGTCGGTTCATCCGGCAGGGCTGGATGGGATCCGACTATCTCATTGCCCGCAGGGTGCTGCCGGACGGCAGTGCGCATGTCTTCCACGCGGCGCCGAGCGACCACATTGCCCGCGCGGTCGCGCGCGCCTCACGCTAGTTGGATCGCGCCGAATACCGCCGCGGTCACGATGCCGGGCGGTTGGGCGAGCACATACGGAATCGCGCGAATCGCGCCCATCGCGATCATCAGGTGGCCCGGCATGGCGTGCTGACCGGGTTGCGCCGTGCCGTCGAATCCCACGTCGAGCTGGAGTTCGAAGCTCGGCTCGCCTTTGATGACCGCGCGGATGAGGGGCGCCTTCTCGCCGGGCGCCAGCGGCGCCATGCCCCACTGGGGGAGGTCGCGGGTGAGGACCCACTCCTCGTGAATGGCCAGCAGCGGACGGCCCGACCAGTGCCCGACCCAGGAAAACCTCTGCCCGACAACCGTTCCCGCCTCGATAGTGCCGGCGGGTACCTCGATGTCGTGCGGCAGGGTGGTGGCGTCGACCGCCACGTCGATGCGCGACAGGGTGATCCCGAGGACGTCGGCCGTGGCGTTGAGCGCCTGGCGGTACGCCATATCGAGCTTCTTGATGATCGGGGAATCGATGCTGACGTCTTCCGGCGGTCTCCCCATGCCCATCAGGTCGACCAGCATCGGCCGGCTGTCCACGGCCGAAACGTCAGTTGCCTCATAGAGGTCGATCCGGTCGATCGTCTTGCTCAGCCCCGTCACCGTGGCGACCAGTCGCTCGAACATGAACCCGGGGTTCTCGCCGGCAGCATGGAAACGCGACTCACCTTGTCGGCACGCCTCGACGAACGCGGACTCCGTTTCCGCCCCATAGGTCGGCAAATGGTTATACGACGTCGTAGTGATGACGGTGCTACCCGAGGCGAGTAGGCGGCAGATGTCCTCGGCGTTCGTTTCGATCGCGTGTGCTTTGCTGGCCGTGTGCACGACGACGTCGGCGCCCAGTGCGACGATCGCGTCCTTGTCCGCCGTCGCGATCACGCCGGTCGTCGGCGGGAGACCACACAGCGCGCCCGCATCGAGTCCTGTCTTCGCCGGGTCGTAGACCAGGACCCCCACCAGTTGATAACGGGGATTCTCGATGAGCTCTCGGAGCGCGGCCCGGCCCACGGCGCCGGTCGCCCACTGCACGACTCGAGTAACCAATCGGACGCTCCAGGTTGCGGTTTCGCGATGTAAGCCTTCTGGTTCATTCAACCTACATCATGTAGGTTTGCAACCGACAATATGTAGGTTGACGGGCTTATGAGGTGGCACGTGGTGGAGTCGAGGGTTGACGACGACATCGAGCAGCGCATCCGCGAGGCGCAGGAGAAGTTCAACGCCGGCATGGGCGCCGACGGCGACGCGACCCCGTACCCGCTGCTGCGCGAACTGCGGCAGAAGGCGCCCGTTCACCCGGGCTGGCCGGAGATGGGGGTTCCGTGTGACGGACCCGGCGGCAAGAAGACCTTCACCGCGTACTCGTTCGACGCCGTCAAGGCCGTGTTCACCGACAACGTCACGTTCAGCACCCGCGTCTACGAGGATATGGTGCGGCCACTGCAGGGTCCGACGATTCTGGAGATGCAGGAACCCGAGCACGCGACGTACCGCAGGTTGCACGAATTCGCCTTCGCGAAGTCCTCGATGAAGCGCTGGGACACCGAACTCGTCGGGCCCCTCGTGGATCGCACGATCGCGAGGATTCGTGATGACAAGCGTGCCGATCTGGTGGCCGCGGTGTTCATGCCGATCCCGGTCCGGATCATCGCGGCCCTTCTCGGGTTGCCAGAGTCCGACATCGGGGAGTTTCACCGGCTGGCCATCGACCTGCTGGGCTTTCGCGCCGACATGGAGACCGCCATGAAGGCGTCGGCGGAGATGAAGGAGTACTTCATCGGCGTGCTGGCCGACCGGCGCAAGTCGCCGAAGGACGACATGGTGACGATCCTGTCGCGGGCCGAGATCGACGGCGTCAAAATGTCGGACGAGCAAATCTACGGATTCATGCGCAATCTCCTGCCCGCCGGAGCGGAGACCACGTCGCGATCGACAGCGAGCCTCGCGCTGGCCCTGTTGACCCACACCGACCAACTCGACGCGGTTCGCGCCGACCGCACCCTGTTGCCCCAGGCGATCGAGGAGGGCATCCGGTGGGAGACGCCGCTGCTGAATTTCATCCGGGAGGTCACCACTGACACCGAGTTCTTCGGGCTCGACATCCCGAGGGGATCGACGATGATGGTGAACCTGGGCAGCGCCAATCACGACGAGACGCGCTGGCCGGACCCCGAAACCTTCAATATCTTCCGGGAACGCAAGCCGCACATCGGGTTTGGCCACGGTGCGCACTTGTGCCTGGGGATGCATCTGGCCCGGTTGGAGAGCACCAAGTTCTTCAACGCGCTCTTCGACGAATTGCCGGGGTTGCGGCTCGACCCCGACGCCCCGCCGCCCTATGTGAGCGGCACGATGTTCCGTTCACCGCCCCGTCTCGACGTGGTCTGGGATTGATCGGACCAGGCTGACATGACTCGCGTGATCCAATGGGCGACCGGGGTGACCGGAATGATGGCGCTGCGCCACGTGCTGGGCCGCCCAGACCTGGAACTCGTCGCGGTGCGCGTCTACGACCCGGCGAAAGCCGGCGTCGATGCGGGCGCCCTGTGCGGGGCCTCCGAAACGGGGGTGCTCACTTGCGCGGATCGGGATGCCGTGATCGGCACCGACGCCGACGTGGTTCTCTACATGGGCAAGGTGGAAACCGACACGCCCGGCTGCTTCGCCGACGTCTGCGATCTTTTGGCGTCGGGCAAGAGCGTGGTGGCCACCGGTAGCCGGTTCGTGCATCCCCGATCGCTGCACGAATCGCTGGCCGACGCAATCGAGAAGGCCTGTCGTGCGGGCGATTCGTCATTCCTTGGGCTCGGCCTCTACCCGGGCTTCGTCGGCGAGTCGCTGGTGCCCATTCTGTCCCGCCTCACCGAGCGCACCGACCGGATCAACGTACGAGAGGTGCTGAACTACTCGACCTACGCCAGCCACGACCTGATCTTCAACGCGATGGGCTTCGGGCATGCGCCGGACGACACCACCCCGCTGCTGACGAACACCGACTACGCGGCAAGCGCGTGGATCGGCAGCGCGACAATCCTGGCGCAGGCCCTCGGGCTCGAGATTCGGTCCGTCGAGGGTTTCCGCGAAGTCGCCACAACGCCGCGACCCCTGACGGTGGCGGCTGGAGAGATCCCCGCGGGCACGGTCGGGGCGATGCGCTTCGGCGTCGTGGTCGACTGCGGTGAGACCACCCTCGCCGTGGAGCATCTCACCAGGATGGCCGACGACCTGGCGCCCGAATGGCCGACGGAGATTGGCTATCAGGTGGCCTTCGAGGGCAAGCCCAACATGAGTCTTCATCTCGTGATCGGCTCGCATGAGGAGGATCACGCCGAGCAAGGCTGCCTGGCCACCGCCATGCACGCCGTCAACGCCATCCCGGCCGTGGTCGCGGCCGAGCCTGGGCTCTACGACCTTTCGACGATCACCCCGTTCGTCGCCCACTGGACCGAGCGTGGTGCCGCGTCCGCCGCGTCGCCGCCTGCGGGAGGCTGAAATTGGTCTCGTTCACCGATCGGGTCGTCCTGGTGACCGGCGGTGCCCGCGGCCTCGGCGAGGCGTATTGCCATGAAATGGCCCGTCGCGGAGCCGCCTTGGTGGTCCACGACAACGGCGCCGAAACCGACGGAAGTGGAGGCGACCCGAAACCGGCTAATGACGTCGCCGCCGCGATCTGCGCCGCGGGGGGACGGGCGGTGGCGTGCGCCTCGGACGCCAGCGCCGAAGAAGGGGGGCAGGACGCCGTCGACCTGGCCGTCAGCGAATTCGGACGATTGGACGCGATCGTCGCCAACGCCGGCATCATCCACGACGACGCGTTGCCGGAATGGCCGACCGAACGCTTCGAGGCGCTGCTGCGGCACCACGTGTTGGCCGCCTTTCACGTCATCCGACCGGGTTTCGCGGTGATGCGGGACGCCGGATACGGGCGACTGGTGTTCGTTTCCTCCGCAGCGGGGGTTTTCGGGCAGCCGGGCTTGACCGGATACGCCACGGCCAAGACGGGGATGCTCGGGTTGATGAACGTCGCGGCGCTCGAGGGTGCGGCGCACGGCATACACGCCAACGCCATCATGCCGATGGGCGACACGCGAATGGCCATGGCAATGATGGGGGAGGCCGGCCGCACGGCCGATGCTCGGGCCTTCCTGCAGACGCTGCGGCTCGATCAAGTGGCACCGGTCGTTGCCTACCTCGCGAGCGAGAGCTGCATCCTGACACAAAAGGTCCTGAGCGCTTTCCGTGGACGGGTGGCCGCTTTGCAGATCGGTGTGACCCGTGGCTGGTTCGCCGCCGACGGTGCCTTCGACGCCGAGGGCGTGGCGGCCAATCTCGACCGTATCCTCGACCCATCAGATATCTTCGTGCCCGGCAGTATCTTCGACGAAATGGAATATGTTTTCGCGACGGTTCCTTCTGAGTCGCAGCCGAATTCCTGACCGAACCGATGCCTTGGCGCAATGATCTTTGGTGTGCGGCTGCGCCGGGCCGGCCCGATGTCAATCCTTGATGACTGTGGGTCCATCACCGAAACCGGTGTAACTGCGTATCAGCGGCAGGTCCGCCATGGTGGCGAAACCCGCGGGGGCGGCACATATCGCCGGTATGGCGTTGACGACCTGTAGCGCAACCGCGACAAGACCCGCCCGGACGTGTTCGGCGACCGACGCCGGCCGCGAGTAGCTGGCCAGGCAGAAGAAGTGCACGCGCATGGACGGGTCGCCTTCGAGCGTGAGGGTCCAGCCGTCATCCGGTGTGGGCCAGTGCTCCGGATACTCGCCGCCGACGGTCCACAGCGTCTCGAATTCGATGATCGGCTCGCCGCGACGATTCCCGACGAAGTTCCACCGCTGACCGGCTGTCGTGCCGGCGCGAACCCGGTGGTCGAAGATCTCGAAGTCCTTGGTGGCGGGCACTGCGTCAACGGTGACCGTGACATCGTCGATGGCAGCGTTCAACGTGTCGGCGATGAACCAGGTCTGCTGGGTGAACAGGGCGGTGTTGAATGTCAGGAACTCGTTGGCCGTCGGGGTGATGTCCTCGGTCGGTCGTCCGAACCACATTCCGTCGAAGGTTATTTCGGTGCTCTCCCAGAGCGACCAGTCTGCGCGCTCCTGCAGACTGAACCTGTCAATCGAGCGACTCATACCCGACAGCGCGAGCGGCAAAACGCCAGATAGGTTGCCCGGGTTGAGACCGCTCGCGTGGATCGTGCTGTTGCCCTTGCGGCAGGCCGCCAGCAGCCGTCGACGGTCCGCATCGCCGATGCGCTGGGGGTGGAAAAGGAACGCGACGGTCGCAACGTTCTTGCCGCTCTCCAGCAGCGCGCACACGTCGTCGAGACTGGTGAACGACGGCGCGTAGAGCACGAGGTCGGCCTCGATCGCGAGAATGTCCGCGACATCGGTGGTTGCGTTGACGCCGACGGGGTTCCGGCCCACCAGCGTCCCGACGTCGACGCCGTTCTTTGAATCGGAGTAGACCCGCGCTCCCACCAGCTCGAGGTCGGCCCGGTAGTCGAGGATGGTCTTGATCATCTCGGTGCCTACGGCACCGGTTGCCCACTGAATGACTCGCAGACGCCGGGAATTCACGGTCAAGTCTCCACTCCCTTCAGAGCCGGATGGGTGGGCGAGGAGGGTCAGATGAAGTCCGATCCGCCGTCGACGTTGACGGTCGCACCCGTCACATAGCCGTTGCGTCGCGACGCCAGATACGTGGTGATGGAGGCGATCTCCTCCGGCAGCCCGGCGCGACCGATATCGCATGGATGGCCGAAGGTCTTCTCGACCCAGCTCATCACGTCCCTGGGATCCGACGAGTCGAGCCCGTCTGCCGCGAGCGCATCCCGCAGAACCTCGGTAAAGCTTGCCGTCACAATGGTTCCCGGACAGACGCAGTTCACAAGAATGCCCTCGGCTCCAAGGCTTTTCGACAAGTTCTTGGTGAAGCTGGACAGCGCCGATTTCGCTGCCGTGTAGGCGACCAGCCGCGGGCTTTGTCGCTGGATGGAGTGCGCGGAGAGGGTGACGATGCGGGCCCACTCGGCTGATCGCAGCATCGGCAGCGCGGCCCGCACGGATCGCACCGCGGACAGGGTGCCGAGATCGAATGCGGCGTGCCAGTCGTCGTCGTTCAGATCGTCGAACGCGCCCGCGTTCGGACCCACGGTGTGCACCAGGACGTTCAGGGTGTCCCACGAATGACCAATGCAGGCAAAGCCCGAAGTGATGGAATCGCCATCGGACATGTCGACGCTGACGGTGAGTACTTCGGGTGCCCCCGCGGCGCGGATTCGCCTGGCGGCCGAATCCAGCGCCGCCCGACCGCGCGCCATGATCGCCACGGAGGCGCCTTCCGCCGCGAGACTCTCGGCGATCGCCAGCCCCATTCCCTTACTGCCGCCGGTTACGACCGCCGTCGCGCCCTCAAAACCAAGATCCATTCAGTCATCCGCCCTTCGCGGTTCGTAGTATCACCGAGTCTTGGTGATCCGCGGGGCAAGATGCACGATCTCGCTGACGACGGTGGGGTTCGCGCGTGAGATGGCGATCAGGGACAGCATGGCGTTGGCCACGTCGTCCACCGTGGACATTTCCTCAGGAATCTGGCCCGCCCGCGCCCAGGCCCGGTATAGATCGGCCAGCAGATCCCGGTCGGCGCCGCGCAGGATCTCGGTGTCACAGGTCGGGCCAACGCTAACCCGGATCACGGCCAGTTCGGGATGCTCGGCGCGCCAGGATCGCAAGATCTCGTCTAGCGCGGCCTTGCTCGCGTGGTAGGCGGCCACGCCGGCGCGGGGGCGACCGACGTCATGGCTGGATGCGACGATGACCGTGGCGTCGTCGGTCAAGTGGGGAAGGGCCGCCCGAAGCACGTGGGAGGCGCCGACGGCATTGACGGCGTAGGAATGCAGCCAGGTTTCCACATCGGTGTCTTCGATCAGCACGAAGGGCACCACGGCGCTGGTGAACACCACCGCGTCGAGCTTGCCCAGGTTCGCGGCGACCTCGGCGACGACGGTCTCCACCGCGCGCGGGTCCGAAACGTCCAACTCGTGGGCCGATCCGTGCAGCCGATCGGCCAGGTCCGACAGCAGCTCCACCCGCCGTGCGGCGAGCGCGACGCGAGCCCCCCTGGAGTGGGCGGCAATTGCCAACGCCTGTCCAATGCCGGAGGACGCCCCGATGATCAGCATCCGCGTCCCCGCGATGTTGGAGTGCCGGTCGCTCATAGCCCGCTTTCCTCTGGCCGAATCCGTAACTGAAGGTTAGCCGCTATTCTCGCATGCGAGAATCGATATTCTCGTCGCGGCCGGATCATTTGCGCTTCGGCGACGCAAAACAGGAGGCGGAATGATCGACTTCAACGACAAGGTGGTGCTTGTCACCGGCGGTGGCGCGGGCATCGGGCGCGCCACGGCGCTGGCCTTTGCCGGCCTGGGTGCGTCGGTCGTCGTACTCGAGGTCGACCCGGCGCGGTCGCAGGACCTGCGCAGCGAACTCGGCGATCGGGCGCTCGTGGTGACGGGCGATGCGACCGTCGCGGCCGACGTGTCGGCGCTCGCCGATGCCATCGGCAGCCGCTACGGGCGCCTCGACGCGCTGGTGAACAACGTCGGTCACTTCATGACGCGGCCGACACCTTTCGAGCGGCTCACCGACGAGCAGATCGACGACATATATCGGGTGAATCTCAAGCACATCTTTCTGGTCAGCCGGGCCATGCTGCCGCTGCTGCGTGCCGCCGCCGGCGGCGCGAGCATCACGAACGTCTCGTCGATCGAGGGCTTCCGGGGTATACCGCACTTCGCGGTATACGGAGCCTTCAAGGCGGCGGTGACCGGCTTTACCATGAGCCTCGCCCTCGAGCTTGGCCCGGAGGGCATCCGGGTGAATGCCGTGGCGCCGGAAACCACGGATAGCGCCCAGGTCCCGCTGGACCGCATGATCCACCAATCACAGCGGCACAATATTCCGCGCTGGATTCCGCTGGGCCGCTTCGGAACCCCACAGGACATCGCGGGCTGCGTCTTGTTTCTCGCGAGCCCGCTGGCCGCATGGGTATCGGGGACTGTGGTGCATGCCGATGGCGGTGCGTTGGCCGCCGCGGGGTGGTATCGCGACGACCGTGGCGCGTGGACGAACATGCCCGTCATCAAGGGCAACAGCGCAACACCCGCCGAGGCGGCGGGCTGAAGATGGACCAAGTCGTCCCGAAGTCTTTTTGTCGCTGTCGATAACGCATATTCTCATGGGGCCGGGCTGTAGAGGTTGAAAGGAACATCGGGGTTTGGCATGACGGACGTCGTGGACACCAGCCCCGATTCCGGGTCCTCTCGGCCCATTCGGGTCGGCAGTTCGCCGCCGCTGTCCCGTGCCGGATGGGCGTTGTTCATAGCCGGGTACCTGGTATTCGCGATCGTGACCGTCGCGACGATGCAATCGGGTACGCACGGGGATCCGCGCACCACCAACCCATACCCGGGGCCGGCACCGTATCCGCCGTTCCTCGGGTTCGACGACTGGCCGCTGGTGGTCGCCCTGAGCTCCGTCCCCATGGCCATCGGGCTGATCGCCACGTTGGTGTGGCTCTCGGTAAGACAACGCAAGGTGCATTGGACGGTGGTGATCGCGTTCGCGGGGCTGATCACCGGCGCCCTGGACCCGTTGGCCAACTGGGCGACGTTCGCGATCTTCGACCCGCGGATGTTGCACTTCCCGTTGTCGTGGCCGTACGTGAACATCTCGCCGAACCTGGAACCCGCGCTGTCGTTCCTCGGGGGTTACGCGGCGTACTACTTGTTGACCGGTCTGGGGATTCTGCAGCTGCACAATCGATTCCTCGAGCCCCTGATTCGGCCCATGGGTTGGCTGGCGCGCCATCGGCTTGCCGCGGTCTTTGTCGGCTCGTTCGTGATCGCCTTGCCGCTCAACGGAGTCGTCCAGTTCACCTGGATGAGGTTCGGCATCTTCTACTACACCGAGGCGGTCGGACCGACGCTGCAGATCGGCCACATTCATTTCCCGCTCATCATGGCGGTGTATGACTCGTTCATATTCGCGATGGTGGCGGTGATGTGCGTCCGGGACCAAGGCGGCGAGCTGGTGCTGATAAACCGGATCGCCCGCCGGCTACCGGCGCGACCGCGCCGCGACATGCTGGCGCTGACGCGCCGGCTCCTCGTGTCGGCCTCGGTGGGGCTCGTATCGTTCGCCGTCCCGCTGGTGGTACTGGCGGGGCTGCGGACCGCCGGACTGTCCAAGCCTGCGTACGAACAGAACCCGTACCCGAACATCAAGGTCTACGATCCCTACGGGCATCTCGAGAGGTCGGGCAAACGGGGACCCTTCTACCAGTGAGCCACACCGAACAAGTAGTTCGAACACGCGTCATCGGGTTGCCGTTGGCCGGCCCAGAGCTCGCCACCCGGATCTCGCGGACCCGAGCATGACGCTGTTCGCGCTGCTGCACGGCGGGCTGCATGATGGCTCGTGCTGGGACGGGGTCGCCGTGGAGCTCGCGCGGCGTGGTCACCGGGTCGTTGCGCCGGATCTGCCGGTCGATGATGAGTCGGCGGGTGCCCTGGAATGGGCGCGGGTGGCGATCGACGCGATCGAGGGAGCCCGAGTCGGTGCCGCGTCCCCCGACATGGTCGAGGACGTCGTCGTTGTGGCACATTCGCTGTCGGGGCTGTGCGCACCGGTCATCGCCACGCTCCACCCGGTGCAAAGAATGGTGTTCGTCGGTGGCCTCCTGCCCGTGCCCGGAGAGTCGTTCGCCGACCACCTGGCCGCCAACCCCGATGCGATCTCTTTTCCTGAGCCGCAAGAACAGGGTGAGGGACCGTTCGGCCTGTCTTGGGAGGCGGTGCGGGAAGGCTTCTATCATGACTGCCCAGAAGCGCTGGGGCGCAAAGCGTTCAATGAGTTGCGACACCAATCCTTTACGGTGTTAATCGAACGTTGTCCGATCGACCGCTGGCCCGACACGCCCTCGGACTACGTGCTCATGCGCGATGATCGCGCGGTCGGCGGGTCCTGGGCCCGGCGCAATGCGGCCGGCCGGATCGGCGCTCGGGTCTTCGAGTTGGACGGTGGCCACTCACCGTTTTTCGCCCGACCGGCCGAACTGAGCGCCGTCCTGCTAAGCCTGAGCGACCCCGACATCGACGGAAATCGCCGAAGCCGTGACGAACCGCGATTCGTCTGAGGCCAGCCAAGCAACGGCGTTCGCGATGTCCTCAGGCATCGTCACGGCAGTGGGGATGAGTTGCTTGCTGAAGCCGTACTGGGGATGCGAATACGACTCCGCCGCCTCCTGCATCGCTTCGATCATCCGCCCGCTACCCATGGGTGTCGCGACCGATCCGGGATGGAGGCTGTTCACCCGGATGTCGTAACGGCCGAGTTCGACCGCGAATGAGCGGGCGAGGCCGGTAACGCCGTGCTTGCTCGCCGTGTACGCCACCATGAAGGGCTCCACTTTCACCCCCGCCACCGATCCGATCAGAATGATCGACCCGCCACGTCCGCCGGCGATGATGTGCTTCGCTCCGGCCATGACCGTGTTCCAGGTCCCGACCAGGTTGACGTTGACCGTGTCCTGAAAATCGCTGGGGGAGACGCGGTCCCAGGGAGCCGGACAACAGATGCCGGCATTGGCGACGATCACGTCAAGCCTGCCGAGTTCGGCAACAGCCTTATCGACGGCGGCACAGAGGGCGTCATGGTCGCGGGTGTCGACGATCGCCGTGACGGCACGTCTGCCATTCGCCACCACGAGGTCGGCGGTTTGCGCCAGATCATCGGGAGTGGCCGAGTCGTAGGGGACGCTCGGCGGCAGCGGTCCGGCGATATCGACGAGGATGGTGTCGGCGCCGTCGGCGCTCAACCTGGCGGCGTGCGCTCGGCCCTGGCCACGGGCGGCACCGGTGATTAGTACAACCTTGCCGCTCATGTCTGCCACACGGGTACGTTACATCACCGCGCTGGTTCTGAGAACTTCCTTTACTCATTAAGGAGAATTAGTATTCTGCTGCCGATACATAAATGGAGGCGGGGTCGCATGGGCGTACTTGACGGTCAGACGGCATTCATCCTGGGGGCGTCAGCCGGAATTGCCCAGGCGAGCGCCAAGCTGCTCGCCGCTGACGGTGCGGCGCTGTACCTTTTGGGGAGATCGAGCAAGCGCCTGGACGCGGCCCGCGACGGCATCCTCGCCGCGGTCCCGGATGCCGAAATTGTCGTCAAGAAGGGCGATCCCGAAGACGAGGGGACCGTCGCGGCGGCCGCCGAGGCGGCCCATGACCTCAAGGGTCGGCTGGACATCGTCGTGGGCACGGTGGCCACCGGCGGCACCGGACCACTGACTGGGCTCGATCTCGAGACCTTCACCAACTTCGTGATGGGCAATCTGCGGTCAAACTTCTTGGCGCTGCGCTACTCGGCACCGCTGATGACGAACGGCGGGTCGATCGTGTTCATCTCTTCGACGTCGTCGAAGATCCCGATGGAGGGCCTTGGGCACTACTCGGCGGGCAAGGCCGCACTCGAGATGATGATCCGGGTCGCGGCATCAGAGTTGGGCCCTAGGGGAATTCGTGTCAATGCCGTCCGGCCCGGCCTGACCGAGGCGGCCACCACGCAGGGCTACATCCACCTGGAAGAGCTGACCAGCAGCTTCCTCGAACGCGTCCCGTTGGGCCGCCTCGGGGTGTCTGACGATATCGCCCCGGGCGTCCGTTACCTGGCGGGACCCGAGTCGAGTTGGATGACCGGGCAGAGCTTTGCGATCGACGGCGGCAACGAGGTAAGGGGCGCTCCCCGCGGGCCGATGTTCACCGTCTAGCTCACATCCACCGCGTTGCGGGGCGCGGTGATCGGCAGATCCAACGACGTGGCGATGCCCGGTGCCGCATCGATGACGTACGGGATTGCGTTGACCACCCGCATGGCCGTCGCCTGCATGGCATCGTCGTTCGCTGACTGCGCCGTCGGTTCGGTACCGAACCGAAGATCGCAGTGGATGTGCGGCTCGCCCTCGATGACGACGCGGTACGTCCCGTGCGGTGCCGACGCCCACTCGGGTGCCAGATCGGGCGCCATGCGGTTGATGTGTTCGATGGTGATCACCGGGTGGCCGTTGACGATTCCGGTCGTCTCGGCCCGCACCGCCCCACAGGTGCCTGCCGGGATCAACCCGCACGCGACGTGGAGGTCGCGTGGTGTGAGCACGCGCTCGTAGCGTTCTGTCACTTCGTCGAGCTCGACGCCAAGAGCTCGTGCCACCAGACCGATAGGTGGTCCCCAGGCGAACCGCTGTGCGCCCTCCAGTTCGAGCAGTGGCCTGAAGTCCAGCGGACGGCCAAAGCCCATCGCGTCGAACATCGAGTACTCGTTGGGGTAGGCCGAGTAGTCGAAGATCTCCTGCGCGCGGACCGACCGGATGGTGTTGGACAAGGTCGACAGCATGACGGCGAACTGATCACCGGC
Source organism: Mycobacterium sp. E3305 (assembly GCF_001666785.1). Taxonomy (NCBI): domain Bacteria; kingdom Bacillati; phylum Actinomycetota; class Actinomycetes; order Mycobacteriales; family Mycobacteriaceae; genus Mycobacterium; species Mycobacterium sp. E3305. The sequence goes on from NZ_LZJA01000007.1 coordinate 51,619, forward strand.
GAATCCCGGTTCGATACCCGAGGTGTAGATGGTGACGCCGCCGGCGAGCGCCGCCGCTCGTACTTGGTCGGCCAGGTCGGGAATCCATCTGTCGGGAAACATCATCCCCGGTGTGTTGGTCGTAACGACATTGATGCCGGCCTTCAGAAATCGGACATAGTCGGGCACCGCGGCCGCATCCATGTCGGCCCCCAAAGCCGCGTAGACCACGCAGTCGGGCTTGAGTCTGATGATGTCGTCCAGGTCGGCAGTGGTCGTCACACCGATAGGGCCCAGCCCGACAACGTCGCCGGCATCGCGACCCGTCTTTTCGGCGCTGTGCACCCATACACCGACCAGATCGAGGTGTGCGCGCCGGTGGATGGCCCGCAACGCGATGCTTCCGACGCCGCCCGTCGATATTACGGCGACGCGTAAAACCTTCTCTGCCATGCTGGTTACTCCTTTGTCGGCTGCGTCTGGCTACAGATCGGGGATGGGCAGAGAGGAATTCGGACCCTGGAGGCCGCCGTCGACAATGAAGGTCGAGTTCGTCGCATAGCAATCGCGGGTGCACAGGTACAACGTCAGCCGGCCGAGGTCCGCGACGTCACCGATACGATGCAGCGGCGTCAGCTCCTTCAGTTTCTCCTCGGACCCAGGCATCAGGTCGAAGCTGGACTGCAGCCCGGTGGTCATGAATGCGCCCAGGGCGATCGCATTGACGCGGATCTTGGGGGCGAGCTCCTGGGCCATGGCGCGGGTCAGGGCTTCGAGTCCACCCTTGGCCACGGAATAGGGCAGTAATCCCCGGATCCCGAATCGGCCCGCTCCCGACGAGATGTTCACGATCGAGCCCCGGCCCACCGCCAGCATGTGCGGCACGACCAACTGGCTCATGATGAAAGCGGAAGTGACGCAATAATCGAAGGTTTCCCGGAGGTTGTCGTCGGTCAGGCGCAGAAATGGGCCGTAAGTTGCGAAACCGACGTTGTTGACCAGGATGTCGATGCGGCCGAACTTGTCGACCGCGGTCTGGACCACGCGCTCGCTGTCGGAGCGTTGTAGCGCGTCGGCGGTGATTGCGAGTCCTTTGCCGCCCGATTCTTCGATGTCCGTGACCGTCCGCTCCACCTCGGACGTCGTACGCGCCGTACCGACCACCGTGGCGCCCGCTTCCGCAAGGACCTTGGCGATACCCTCGCCGACGCCGCGCCCGGCGCCGGTGACAATCGCCACTTGACCGTCTAGGTTGAACTGCTCGAGTGCCACAAAGCGCCTCTCCGCCAGGACGTGTGGGTGTGCAGCCGCGAATCTACCGCAACGAGAATCGATATTTCCGATAATTGAAATCTCTCTTTATGCGCTCGTAGAGTCTTTGGCATGTCACCCCAGCTGCCGCAGTTGCACCACGTTGTGTTCGCCGTCGCTCTTGAGCGCCTCGACCGCGCTGCCGACTACCTGAGCGCTTTGGGCTTTCAGTTCCAGGCTTTCGAGTTAGAGCGCCTTGGTCTGCAGGTTCGCCTCGACTGGGACCGCGGGTTCGAGCTCATCGCCCCGACCGCCGCGGCACCAACGGATGCCGGTACCGCGGCGGACTTTCTCGCGCGCAACGGTGACGGGCTGTTCTCCGTCATCGTACGCACCGCGGATTGTGCCGCGGGCGAGGACATCGCCGCGAGGTACGGCGTGAAGTCCGACTTCCGGCAGCGGCACGAAGGCGACGGATTCGAACTGACCGAAGTCAAATTGGAGCCGTTGTTCGGCATCCCGTTGACCCTGATGACCACGAATATGCCCGACGGGCAACCGGTTAGCTCGTAGCCGAGCGCAACTGTTCGCTGAGTTGCCGCGCCAGCTCCGACTTCTTGACTTTGCCGGTCGCGGTGAACGGAAGGTCTCGCTTGGCGGTGACCCAAATGTGCTTGGGAACCTTGTACGCCGACAGCCGGTCGCGCAGTTGCGCTCGCAAAGACTCGGCGTCGAGTGCGGATTCGCCGCGCGGCACCACCGCAGCCGCGACTACCGTTCCGTGTTCAGCGCTCTCCGCTCCGACCACATATGCCTCGAGCACGCCGTCGCAGTCGGCCAGTGCCAGTTCGACTTCGCTGGGTGTGACGTTGGTGCCCCCACCGGTCTTGATCAGGTCGCCCAACCGTCCGGTGAACTTGATCCAACCGTCGTCGTACTCGATGCCGCAGTCGCCCGTTCGGTAGTAGCCGTCCGACGTGAACACGTCCTCGCGCTCGCACTTGTGCAGCCGCTGCATCAACGAGTATCCGCGAACCCATATTTCGCCGGGCGTGCCAGTGGGCGCCGGCTGTCCCGTGTCGGGGTCGACGATCAGGTGGTGCAGCCCTTCGATTGGTGGGCCGCCGGTTTCGGACCGATCGGGCGTTTGCGGCAGATAGGGATCGACGCCGAGGTGGTTGCCGCACAGCTCGGTCATTCCCAGGCCGCTGGAGCCCTTGGGTTGATGCTGGGGTGGCACCATCGCGGGCATGCTGGTGCGGTGCACCGAACTCAGATCGCGTGCTGAGAAGTCGGGATGCTCGGACAGCGTCTTACCCTGCTGCGGCCAGCCCAGCGCGATGGTCGCGCGGTGTCGCTCCATCAGCTCCAACGCCTCTGCTGCATCGAACGCGGGCTGAGTGATCAGCGTCGCGCCGTGGTGGATCACCGCGTGCAATCCGGTGATCAGCCCGCCCACCCAGAAGAAGGGCATGGACGTGAACATCACGTCGTCGTGGGTGACGGCGTACATGAAGGTGAGGTTGTAGGTGTGGCGGACCAGCGTTCCCTGGGTGTGCACGGGCCCTTTCGGGTCACCGGTGCTGCCCGAGGTGTAGATGATCATCACCTCGTCGGCCGGGGTCACGCACGACTCCACGTCGACGAGGAAGTCGGCGTCGGCGGCCGGCAGCGCGCCGTCGGCGTGGATCCTCGTCGTCCAGGCCCGATCAGACGGTCCCCACACCGCGACAGTCCGTAGGAAGGGGGCCTTGCGGACCATGATGCGCCCTGGCCGGTCCTGACCGGCGAGACCCGGCAGTGCATCTTCCAGCCGGGTCAAAAAGTCGTGATTGCGGAACCGCGGCCACGCCAAGATTGCGTTCAGGTCCGCATGGCGGGCGGTCCAGGCCAGTTCGGAGGCCTTATAGAAGGTGTTGAGCGGAACAGCGACCGCACCGATGCGTGTGGTGGCAAACCACGCCAGTGCCCAGTCGACGCTGTTGGGCATCAGGATTCCGACGTGGTCGCCCTTGCTGATGCCCTGCGCCAACAGGGCGGCGGCCAGGGCGGCCGAACGGCGGTCGAGATCGGCGTAGGACAATCTCCGCCCGTCGGCGATGAGGAACGGCCTGTCGCCGAAACGGGCTGCGCAAAACCTCACCAGTGCAGGGATCGTGGGCAAGATCGTCGGAAAGGGCATGAGCGCAGAATAGTAGCCTTTCCGAAACCGAGAACAGCGGTTCTCATTAGGCGGTGTGAGCCTACAATACCGCGATGGCCACAGGATTGAAGGGTTCGACCGGCGATGACCGGTTGGACCGAGTGGAGTCGAGCCTCGCGATTAGCCAGTTACCCGGCAAGTATGCGATGGCCCTCGATGCCCGTGATCTCGATGCATTGGTGGCGTTGTTCGTCGACGATGTCGACGCGGGCGCCGAGGGGCGCGGCAGGGATGCGTTGAGGCGCTGGTATGACCGCGTGCTCCGACGGTTCTACCGCAGCATCCACCTGATCTGCGGTCACCAGTTCGACTTCGTCGACGCCGATCATGCGACCGGAGCGATTTACTGCCGCGCCGAACACGAGGACGGCGACGGATGGTATGTGATCACGATGCGCTACGACGACGTCTATGAGCGCCGCGACGGCCAGTGGTGCTTCGTCAAGCGGCGGGAGCATCCCTGGTACTCCGTCGATGTCACCGAGCGCCCCGGTCCCGAGTTCATGCGATGGCCGACCGACGTTCGGTTGCGTGCGGCTATGCCCCAACGGATGCCGACCTGGCGGGCCTTTTGGGCCGATGGTGATCCGGGCTTGCCGGGACGGCTGTCGGCGCGTCCGTAAGCACTTCGGCGCTGCCCCGTTGGCGCCGCCGCGGTTTACAAACTCCCTCGAAACTGACATTCTCGAAACGTGTAAACGAGCATTACCGCCGTTTCCCAACTGTTGGTGCGCTCGCACCCGTACTGCCGTGACCCATGGAGGCCGTCATTTCCGTCGACAAAGTACTCAGCGGTGTTCGCGTGCTGGAGGTTGCCGCGTGGACCTTCGTGCCGTCGGCCGGCGCCGTGCTGGCGGAATGGGGTGCCGAGGTCATCAAGGTCGAGCCGCGCGAGGGAGGCGACCCGCAACGCGGCCTCGTGACGATGGGCATCGTCGACGAGGGTGGTGGCGCCGTCAACTACATGATCGAGATACCGAATCGGGGCAAGAAGTCGATCGGCGTCGATCTGAGCACTCCCGGAGGCCAAGACGTCATCCGCAAGCTCGCGGCCACCTGCGACGTGTTCCTCACCAGCTACCTACCAAGCCGCCGCAAGAAGATGGGCATCGACGTCGACGACATCAGGGCCGTCAACCCCAACATCGTCTACGTACGAGGGTCGGGCCACGGCCCGAAGGGACCCGACGCCGACAAGCCCGGCTATGACGGCGTCTCTTACTGGGCGCGCGGCGGCATCGCCGCCATGCTCACCGAGGACGCTGAGGAATTGGTGCGTTCACGACCCGCCTTCGGCGACCTGCTCGGCGGAATGACGATCGCTGGGGGTATCGCGGCAGCGCTGTACCGGAAGGCGACCACCGGTCAGGGATCGGTGGTGGATGTCTCCCTCCTCGGGCTTGCGGCTTGGAACCTCAGCCCCGACATCGCAGTGAGCCAGATTCATGGCGGCGGCGCGGCTCCGAGCTGGCGCCACGCCGACGCGCCCAACCCTTTGGTCGGGACCTACCGCACAAAAGACGATCGCCACGTCCAGCTGATGATGTTGCAACTGGACAAGTTCTATGCGGAAGCGATGCGCGCGATCGGCCTACCCGAACTCGTCGATGATGCGCGATTTGCCGAGGCGGCAACGCGATTCGCCAACCGGGCGGAACTCATCTCGCTGATGGACGAAGCGTTTGCCCAACGCACACTCGTCGAATGGCGTGAGGCGCTCGCAGACCTCTCCGGCGCCTGGGGTGTGGTGCAGACACCGGGGGAGGTCTGCCACGACCCGGCGGTGACCGCGAACGGCTATGTCGCGAAGACCGCGACGATGAGCGGAGCGCCTTACTCGTTGCCCACCAACCCCGTCCAATTCGACGAGACGGCCGTCACCCCTTCGGGGGCGCCCGAGCACGGCCAGCACACCGAGGAGGTGCTGATGGAAGCGGGCCTGGACTGGGACACCATCGAAGCCTACAAAGAGGCCGGAGCGATTCTATGACTCCTACTACGCCATTGCAGGTCTCAGAAGGTAACGTCGAATTCGATCCATTCTCTGAAGATTTCTTCAACGGGGCGTACGACACGTACAGACGCCTGCGCGACAGTGCCCCCGTCTACTACAACCCGAAGTGGGATTTCTGGGCACTGACCCGCTACGACGACGTGGCGCCCGCTACCAAGGACCACGAAACCTATTCGTCGGCAAAGGGTGCGACGCTGGACATGGTTCAGGCGCACGACGACGCGATACCAGTGCCCAAAGTGATCATCTCGATGGACCCACCCGAGCACCAGAAGATGCGCAGGCTGGTGAGCAACGTGTTCACGCCGCGTGCCATCGCGGCGTTGGAAGACATGGTGCGCGAGAAAGTCTACGAACGCATCGACGCGCTCGACCCCTCCTCGTTCGATGTGGTGGCCGATTTCTCGGCGCTGTTCCCGAATGAGGTCATCACCACCATGCTCGGAGTGCCCAAGCAGGACCGCGACCAGATCCGCATTTGGCTGGATCTGCTCCTCGAACGCCACCCGGGTGGGATCGCCACCACCGCCGCAGGCCGGGAAGCGTCGATGAAAACCGGTCTCTACTACTACGACCTCGTGCAGCAGCGCCGCGCCGAACCTCGTGACGACATGATCAGCCGGCTCATCGAAACCGAGATCGAGCGGGACGGTCAGGTGGAGAAGCTCACCGACGTCGATATCACCGGATTCGCGACCATGCTTGGGGGAGCTGGCGCCGAGACGGTGACGAAACTCGTCGGCAACGCCGTGGTCGCCTTCGCCGACTTTCCGGATCAGTGGCAGAAGCTGCGGAATGACCGCAGCAAGGTGCCCGCCGCCGTCGAAGAATTGTTGCGCTATGAGGCGCCCTCGCAGTACCAGGTACGCACCGCCACCCGCGATGTGACCTTGCACGGCAGCACCATTCCCGCGGGCAGCGCAGTCCTGCTCGTCACGGGCTCGGCGACCCGCGACGAACGGATGTTCCCCGATCCCGACCGGCTGGACATCGACCGGGAGCGCAGAATGGGCTTCAACCTCGCCTTCGGGTATGGCGTGCACAGTTGTCTGGGGGCGGCGCTGGCAAGGATGGAGAGCCGCATCGCGCTCGAGGCGCTGCTCGATCTCCTCCCTGACTATGAAGTCGACCGCGGTGGACTGCGGCGGGTGGCGATGGCGAATGTTTGTGGGTGGTCCAATGTGCCCGTACACAGGACGCGCGGAGCATGACCTCCGATCGAGTTGCCCTGCACCACAGGCTGGCCCGCGCAAAATGGGAGACGTACGCAAGAGCCCCGGAGACGAAAAAAATCACATACGGCGATGAGTGGATCTACTCGCCAGACGCCGTAATGGTGTGCCCCCTGTTCAACGGCGGCGCCGATCATGTGATGGCCGACCTCGCCTCCGAGGAGGTGCTCGCGGCCATGCAACGCTACGCGCCCGACGGTGACATGCTTACCTGCGAATTCCGCATGTGGTGGAAGCACATGCCCGACTTTCGAATCGTTACCCCGTTCGACTGCAGGCCCGCCGATTGGGGGTTTGCGGTCCGCGACACCTATGCGGGAACGCTGGCCGACGGGACCGTTCTGCAGCTTCACGAATGGGATTACGTATGGACCAATGACGAGGGCCACATCACTCGTTGGGACTGGTTTGTCGATTCCCGGGAGTGGCACCCCTTCCTCGATCTCATCGGCCTCGATCGCGACAGCCTGACGTATCAGGCGTACACAGAGAACTTCCTGCGTGAAGGCAGCATTGTAGGTTGAGGTTTGGCGCCTTGACCGGCTGTCCAGAACTGATCGGTTCGCCGGTCAGCGCATCGAGAGGCTCGCGCAACGCGTCCTTCGCTGCTTCGGTCACGGGTGTGGGTGAAGTGAGATGCCCTTCATCGCAAAGCAACCCGCGACCCAGATTCTGATCGCGCCGGGTTTTGCGGCGCAATTGACCACAGCGCGCTCGCGCGCCGGCAGGCTGATTCGCGCAAGCGGGTCACTAAACAGGGCGCGTTCGCGATTGCCTGCTCACTATCGCCGGACCCGCCAAGGGAGAGCCAAGCACGCCAGGCGCCGCGTCCACGACCGCGGGTATGGAGTTGACCGCGGCCAGCGCTGTCACCGCTACACCCGGATTGACCCGATCCGAGGGCGATTGCTCGAAGTACAGCTCCAGGGACATACTGGGCCGTCCCTCGACCCGGATGACCATGCCGCCTTGGTTTTCCCTCGACGGCCGCGGCCAACGCTGCGGCCAGGGTGTGGAACTCACCGTCGCGAAATACTGCACCGCGACCACTGACCGCCCATCGATGACGCCGGCCAGCTGCCAGCGGTGCGCGCAAATCGTCCCTTCAGCAATCGTGCCGAGGGCAGTCTGCAAATCCGTTGGCGCGAGAAGTGTTTCCCAATCCAGTTCGACTCCATCGAGTTCCAGGCCTAGGGTGTCGGCGATGTAGCGCACCACGGTCTCCCAGTCGTGGGTGACCTTGCCCGATGCGATTCGGGCGGGCACGTGCCCGTTCGGCTTTCCAAAGCCCATGGATTCGTGCAGCACCTCCCAAATGGGATAGGACTTGTCCAGGTCGATCGCATATTCGTCCATCCGGTAGGAATCGACGGTTCCGGCGCCGGCAAGCAGGGCGGTGGGGACGTTGAGACTAATGAAGCCCGGCTCGGCGCCGGTGGCGTAGAAGGTCGAATTGCCATTCGCCGCCGCGGCTTCGACGGCCGCGCGCCACTCCGGTGGCGCCGCAGGCGGGTAGACCATTGGGATCGTCGAGATCGTCACGACGTTGATCCCCGCCTCGAGGTAAGTGATGATGTCGGTGATCGCGTCATTCTCGCGCCGGACGGCGGTGGCACAGTAGGTGACACAGTCGGGCCGCAGAGCCAGCACCGCGTCGAGATCGTCGGTTGCCGGTATACCGACCTCCGGTTCGCCACAAAGGCGACCCGCGTCAACTCCGGCCTTCTCGGGCGTGGACACTTTGACTCCGACGAGTTCCAGTGCCGGATCACCGAGGACTGCCCGGAGTGCCTCCTTACCGGTCAATCCCGTGCCCACGTGAACAACCCGATACTTTCTGGATTTCTCAGTTGCCATTGCTCAATCTCCTATGTGCGTTTTCCTAAGAGCGCCGGACCGCGGCTTGCGTCTCCACCCGCTTCGCGCACCGATGAGAGCAGCGAGTTCGTGAGGACGGATCATTGCGCTACCGCACGTACGGGCACGCGTCCCCATCCGAAGACATTCGGCATCTTGACCCGTTGCAGGCCCGCGACGTCTACCTCGAACTCGGGGATCAAGTCCAACAGGGCATCGATGGCAATGCGTCCCTCCATGCGCGCCAGTGCCGCGCCAAGACAGCTGTGTATTCCGTAGCCGAATCCGAGGTTGTGGCCGGAGTGCCGACGATTGATGTCGAAGCGATCTGCATCGACGAACGCTCGCTCATCCCTGGTGGCCGAACCATTGATGAGCATCACCGGATTGTGCTTGGGTATCACCGTGCCATGAAGTTCTACATCGACCTTGCTCCAACGGATGTCGTATTGCGATGGCCCCTCGTAACGCAGCAGCTCTTCGAAGGCGGCGGGAATGAGGCTTCGGTCTCGCCTCAGTGCCTGCCATTGGTCCTGGTGTCGCGCAAACACCACTGCGGCGCTTGCGACCAGCTTGGTCACCGTCTCGGCGCCCGCACCGCCGAGCATCGACGCAAAGGCCGAAATCTCCGTGTCGTCGAGGCGAGTCATGGTGCCGTCGTCGCGTTCGACCTCGACCTGGGTGAGCCGCGAAATCATGTCGTCCTGTGGGTTGGCGCGTTTCTCGACGACAAGGTCGTAGTAGTACCTCCACATGGTCACCGCCGCCTCGCGGCCGTGCGGCGTCGTGCTGATGTTTCCCGGCTCGCGTTCCAGCAGTGCGTCGAGCCAGTGCCGGATCTGCTGGCGACCGTCCGGCGGCACCCCCAACATCGTGGTGATGATCTCGACGGGGAACAGCGCCGAGAAGTCCTCGACTATGTCGAACGACGTCACATCGATGGTTTGCGCGATTGTGTCGATCACCTTCCGGATCATCGGCTCGAGCTTGGCGATCGCACGCGGGGTGAAAACCTTGTTTACCAGCGACCGCATTCTGGTGTGCTGCGGAGGGTCCATCATGATGATCACTCCGTGCGGGATCATCGCGTCGGGATCGATGAAATGATCGAGCGTCACACCCTTCGCCGAGGAATACCTTTCGTGATCGCGCATCGCGCTCGCGACATCCTCATAGCGGGAAAGGGCCCAGAAGTCGTACTGCGTGCTGTGGTAGACCGGCGCCCGATCGCGTAGTTGGCGGTAAATCTCGAACGGATCGTTGAAGAATTCATCCGAGAAGGGGTCGAAGTGAACGGATCCCAAAGACGTGCCTACTTCCGCCGCGCCCCCGTCAAGGCTCATCTCGTGTCCTTTCGACTACTGCAGCTCGGCGAATCTCTTCAAGTAGGGCCATGCGATCGCGGGCGGTATCCCGCCGCACAGTGGCGAAATGTTGAACATTTCACCTGCTGCGATGCGCTTCCGCGCTTCGTCGACCGAGAGGATCACGTGTGACGACGTGTTGCGCAGCTCGTCGATGGTCCTGGCGGTGGTGATGTTGGCGGATACCGCGTTGTCGGGATTCCATTCCGAGTAGGCGATTGCATCGTGCAGGAGGTACTTGCCGATCTCGTCCCACGCCGCGTCGACATCGTCGGCCACGAAGCAGTTGGTGGCCGCGTCACGCTCGGGGATGACGACAAAGCCGGGCTCGAAGCCGTTGTCGCGACATGCTTTTTCGTAAGCTTCCCGCATTCCTGGCACCCCGCCGTTGGCGAGCAAGCCGAGACCGTTACGTCCAGCGCGCCGCGCGGCCGCCAGGCTGGCGCCGCCCCAGCTCATCATGGGGCCTTCCGGCGTGCGCGGCCGCGGGGTGACTTTCATTCGTCTGCCGCCGTGTTCGATCTCTTCGCCGGCGAGGAGGCGGCGTAACACGCCGAGCTTCTCGTCCGCCAGCCTGCCGCGGTCGGACATCGAGAGTCCGAAGTGAGCGTATTCCTCAGCGCGATATCCGATTCCGAAGACGTAGGTGGCTCTGCCCGCGCTGATGTGATCCAGCACGGCGATGTCCTCGGCCAGCCGTGCCGGATCGTAGAAGGGCAGCAGAATTGTCAGGTTCACCAAGAGTTGCTTCGTGCGAGCGGCAATGGCCGCACCGAGCAGTAACGGCGACGGCAGATAACCGTCGTCCGCGCAGTGGTGTTCGCAGAGCACGACGGCGATACAGCCATGCTGCTCGGCCCATGCCGACATCTCGCTGGCGGCGGCGTACAACTCGGTGGCCGGCGCTCCGATGGTGGGCGCTCGCATGTCGAAGCGAAGGGTGAACACGGTCGCTGCTAACCGGGCTGCCGTGCGTCGGAACCCATGACTTCGGCGCTGGCCTGCATGATCATTCGAACCACTTCGTTGCGTGTCATGGACTTGAAAAGTTCAAATGCCATCCGGACGTCATCGCCCGTGGCGATCGTCGGTCCGTTGCCGAGGTTGGCGAACGCCTCGTCCACCACGCTCGCGGCTGTCACCGCACCCTGGGGAACCTCGTCGACGGATTTCAGTCGGCCGCGCTCGAATTCCAGTTGCCGCAGAGCCGGTGTATCGGTCATGCCGAGGACCAGACCCAGGACGTCCACGCCCTTGTCGTGCAACTCCGCCCACAGCCCCTCAGTGAAAACCATGTCGAAGGCTTTGGTTCCTCCGTATGCCACCATGTTTCGGCCACCGGCTAGCGCAGCACCAGAAGTGAAGTTCACGATGCCGCCGCGTCCTCGGTCGACCATGAGGCCCGAGAAGTGGTGACACAACCGCATCAGCACCAGGCAGTTGCGTTGCAGCAGGGCTTCGGCTGTCGATACCGGATTGGCAAGAAAAGGCTGGTAGTTCGGATCCCCGCCGGCGCAGTACACCAGCATGCCGACCTCGAGGTCTGCGGTGGCGTCGATGATGGACTGGGCAGCGTCGGGCTCGGTGAGATCGATGGCGAGCGTCCGGGTTTTGACACCGGTGCGCTCGTGAATCGCCTCGGCTACCGTGTCGAGCACGCGTCGGCGACGAGCGACCAGCGCAACGTTCACTCCTTCCTGCGCCAACCTCTCGGCGAACAAGGCGCCGCATCCGTCGGACGCGCCGACGATCACCGCCCACGGTCCGTACCTCCGTGCGATGTCACCCATGGGCGCCCGGCACCGCAGCGAGCCGAACCGAGGTGTAGGTACGGCGGTCGATCCGCCAACCGTCCGGCGTCCGTACGGCGTGGTCGTCGTAGTAACCGACGGGGTTCGCGCCCGAGCCGTCCTCCATCAGGATCAGTGCGTCGACGTAGGTGCGGATCGTCGCGGTGTCGGTGTCTATTGAGATGGCCTGGTTGGTCATTCGATGGATCGTGTGCGCCGCGCCGACGTGCGCTGCCTCCATGAACCGCGCAACCTCTGCGCCACCGGTCCACTGGCCGACCACACCGTAGTCGATGCGCGCATCCTCGGCGAAGACTGTCGTGAGAAGCCGGTATTGCCGGCTGTCGATTGCCGTTGCATACCGGACTGTGAGGTCGAAAATGTCGTCGCGGTCCGACATCAGAAGTCACCGTTCGGGTGGATCACGACGCGGGGTGGGCCTTCGGATCGCCGCGCCGCCGCCAGCGCCGCGGGCACCTCGTCGAGGCCGATGATCTTGCCGACGCTGGGCAGTGGGTTCAGCTTCCCCCCGACGACCGCATCCAGAACGCCGTACCAGTCCTGCGGGAGCGGTCCTCCACCGAACTGGAGAGTCAGGCCGTTTCGGGTGGCTTTGGTGATGTCGAGGGTGTCGCCGGTGTACCAGCCACCCGCGCAGTAAATGCGCGATGAGAACTCCGCCTCCGCGACGATGCTGTCGATGAGACCCGCAGCGCCAACGCATTCGAACACCACGGCGGAGCCGTTCATGTGGCGTTCGGCGCGCAACGTGCGGAAGGCGTCGAACACCGACCGCTGTGCCGGATCGACCAGAACATGCGCGCCGAACCCGGACTGGGCCAGTTCGCGGCGGTCGGCGCTGAAGTCGGACACGATGATCGGATCAACCCCCCGCGCGCTGAGCGCAGCGACCGCCGACAGCCCGATTGCGCCCGCGCCGACGACGATCGGGATCTCGCCGGGCTGCAGATTCGAGGCGCGGACATAAAACTCGCCGACCGCGAAGGCGTCGACCACGGCGACCGCATCGCTGGACACCGAGCCCTCTATCACCCTTGCGGTCGCCTCGGGTACCACAAGCAACTCTCCGAAACTGCCCTGCGCCTCGGGGTGCTGTCCGATAATGCGTAGACCCCCAGCGCCGCCGTCGACCAACCGGATCGGCATCGACGTCACCCTGGCCCCGATCGGGAAGGCCTCGCCGCATCCAGGGCCGTGGCCGATCACTTCACCCACGAACTCGTGCCCCAGGACAACGTCGCGGTCGGGGTCGTAGAGCGACCGACCCGTCGGATCGTCGATCGCCAATTCGGGATGGTCCATGTAGTGCACGTCGGACGCACAGATCGCGGTGCTGAGGGTCTTGAGCAGCAAATCGCCCTGCCCGGGAACGGGATCGGCAGTCTCGCGGACCGTAAGCTCCCCGCCTCGCAGCACTACGGCACGCACCGGCACCCACATCCTCATGCGATATTCTCTACTATTAGAGAATAATTCATCTAAATACTGAGTCGACCGTAGAATGCGGCGCGAGAGGAGTCAAGATGCGCGGAGTCACGTCAGCACCGGCCGAGCGTGTCCTCGATGTCGTTGAGTTTCTCAGCAGGCCGGAGGATGGCGGGCACCGCTTCTCCGACGTCGCTCGCGAACTTGGCCTTTCTCAGGCCACGGCGCACTCCATACTCAAGACGTTGTGTGACCGCGGTTGGGCGACGCGTGATCCCATTTCCAAGAAGTTTGATCTTGGTCCCACTATTGCCCTCATCGCGGAGAGGTTCGAAGCAGCGCGCCCACTTCTGGCTGTCGCTCGCGAAGCCATCCACCGTCTCACTGAGGCAACCGGTGCGCCGGCCTCGGTGGTCGAGCGCAGTGGAGACGAACTGGTGATCACCGCGTTCGAAAGTCCCGACGGGTCTAACGCACCGGTCGCTTCCCTCGAGCGGATCCCCTATGCACCGCCGTTTGGGATCGCCTGCGCCGCATGGGATATCCCAACCCAACAGGAATCGTGGATTCAGCGCGGCGCGGCCGGAGACACGTCGCTGGCGGAGCGCCTTCGCGCAGTGTTGGCTCAGACGCGCGACCGCGGTTATGACGTCGATTGGATGACTCCCGCGCTGGCGCAGGCGGCTCATGCGATCGAGACGCTGTCTACCGAGACAGTGCCCCACAACTTGCGCTCCGTCGTCGACCAATTGCGCATCGAATTCATATCGGCGAACCTGCTATCCGGCGACGGCGCACGCGATGCGCTCCGGGTTGCCACCATCTCGGCGCCCGTCCTTGACGATAGGGGACATGTGCGACTCATCCTTGGGTTCCACCCACTACGCGCCATGACGATGAGCGAAATCCATGCTGCCGCGAAACCTCTGTTGCGCGAGGTCGACCGAGTGGGCGGCCACGCAGTGCCGTCTCTCGACGGCGCACGCGCCAAGGCGGGGTCCTAGGTGCACATCGTCCTGCCGTCAGCTTGGCGGTCTCGGGAGCCACGCGCTGCTTCGTTTGCCTCGCTCATGGCTGAATCCCCGCACGACATACGCTCGGACGAAGTCGGCCACCGCGTCGTCATCCACGTCGAGATAGGGTGACGGGGTTGTGAACAAAGACAGCAGGATTCGTGCAAACCACTCCGACGCCGATCGAACGTCGAGGTCGTTGCGCACCTCACCGGTCAGCCTCGCCGCGGAGATGTATGGCGCGAGAAATTCACCGCATTCCCGCACTAGGGTCGACGCGTTCTTGGTCAACATCAAGTTGACCTGTTCTTCGTCGAAATATGACTCGTGCTCCACCACCCGGCGGGCTTGGGTAACGAAAACCGCTGCGCGGACCAGCTTTTCCTCCAGGGTGCTGCCGCCGTCGCGGTCAATCGCCTTTGCCAGCTTGCGATAGAAGCTTTGTGACGCCTCCTCCGCGCAAGCCTCGACAATCGTCTCCTTGTCCCGGAAGTATTCGTAGAACGTGCTTCTGGACACGTCGGCGGCGCGTGCGATGTCGACGATCGTCGTCTTGCGCAAGCCGCGCGTTCGGAAGCAGGCGAACGCGGCCGAAATGAGCGCCGCTCGGGTGTCGACCGCGGTAGCCTGCGTCATCGGCTTTCCTCGCCTGCGTGCTCAGTGATCGGGGGCGAGAATCAAGCCACTGGTGGGAACGCCGGTGCCCGACGTGACCAGCACGTGTTCGACGTTGTCCACCTGATTGTGCGACGTGCCGCGCACCTGACGGACGCCCTCGGTGATGCCGTTCATGCCGTGGATGTATGCCTCGCCCAGCAGGCCGCCGTTGGTGTTGATCGGCATGCGGCCGCCGAGTGACAGCTCGTCGACCGAGACGAAGTCCTTGGCCTCGCCGCGGCCGCAGAAGCCGAGTTCCTCGAGTTGGGTGAAGACGAAGGGCGTGAAGTGGTCGTAGAGGAACGCCGTCGAAATATCTTGTGGTTTAAGGCCGGAATCCCGCCACAGTTTGTCGCCGACGACGCCCATCTCCGGCAGCCCGGTGATGTCCTCGCGGTAGTAACTCGTCATCACCTCGCCGTCATGGGCGGCGCCCTGGGCGGCGGCCGTGATGACGGCGGGCGGCTTGGCCAAGTCTCGTGCCCTCTCGACGCTGGTCACCACCATGGCAACGCCGCCGTCGCTTTCCTGACAGCAGTCGAGCAGTCGCAACACCGGCTCGATGATCCATCGTGATTGCTGGTGTTGCTCGAGGGTGATCGGCTTCCCGTAGAACCACGCATCGGGATTCCTCGCGGCGTGCTTGCGGTCGATGACGGAGATCTTGCCGAAGTCCGCGTTGGTGACGCCGTACGTCGTCATGTAACGGTGGGCGTGCAAGGCCACCCAGGCGGCCGGCGTCATGAAGCCGAACGGCGCGTAGGGCGCCATCCACAGCGGTGTCACGCCCGGCTGGCGGCCGGCGCCGCCGAAGCGGAAGCCGGAGCGCTCGTTGAAGGCTCGGTAGCACACCACCGCTTTTGCCGCTCCGGTCGCGACCGCCATGGCGGCCTGCATGACGGTGCCGGCCGCCGCGCCACCGCCGTGCGGAACCCGGGTGAAGAACGTCAGTTCCCGGATGCCGACGTTGCGGGCGACCTCGATCTCCTCGTTGTCGTCCACGCTGAAGGTGACCATGCCGTCGATGTCCGCGGGCGTCAGCCCGGCGTCGCGGATCGCGGCGAGCACCGCCTCGCACGCCAGTTGCATCTCGGTGCGGCCCGATTCCTTGGAAAACTCGGTCTGTCCGATACCGGCCAGCGCGGCTTTACCGCCGATACCGTCGCTCATAAGTCCACACCGTGGAGCAGGCTGAGCACCGCGGTCCCGGAGACGTGGTCACCGAGGCTGTTGGTGCCTTTGAAGGTGACCTCGACAAGTCCTTCGCGGTCGGTCTGGGACTTGTCCGTGACCGAACCAGTGAACCGGAGCGGATCATTCGGGTATGCGGGTACGCCGAGGCGGATGGACAGTTTCCTGATCATCGCCTCCGGGCCCGCCCAGTCGTGCAGGAATTTCACGCAGAGACCATTGGTCGTGAGGATGTTCAAGAAGATGTCTTTCGATCCTTGGGAGTTCGCGAAATCGCGGTCGTGGTGAACCGGCATGTAATCACGGGATGCGATGGCCCCGGCGACGATCAGCGTGGTGGTCACCGGAACATCCAGCGGGGCGACTTCGTCACCCACATTGATCGAGTCCCACGCCAGCGTGGTGGTGCGATCGGCGGTGGAGGTCATCTGCTTCCTTCCGGGTAGGTCGCGCCCAGGCGGGCGAGCTGGAGGGGGGCCGCGCCCAGGGAGAGCTCGATCTGCTTGCCCCACAGGAAATATCGGTGGAGCGGGTAAGTGACGTCGATGCCAATGCCGCCGTGGACCTGCTGGGCCGACGCCACGACCCGCGCTCCGGCTTCAGCCGCCCAGAACTTGGCGATGGCGGCCTCGCGCGTCGCGGGCCGACCCTCGGCGATCAGCCACGCGGCGTGCCAGGTGGTCCACCGGATCGCCTCGACGTCGATGAATGCATCGGCCAGCCGTTGCTGCACGGCCTGGAACGAGCCGATGGGTCTGCCGAACTGCTCGCGTTCGCCGGTGTAGGAAGCGGCGATCTTCAACGCGCGTTCGGCGACGCCGAGTTGCATCGCGCACAAACCGACCAGTGCCCTGGTGTACAGCGAGCCGACCGCGTCCGCGGCGCCACCCCCGTTGAGTCGATGCCCCACGACGCCAGTCAGTTCGACGTCCGCGTAGGGCTCACCGTTGGTGGTCGCCACCGGCGACACGGTCACGCCGTCGGCCGCCGCATCGACGACGAACAAGGCCGGGCCGTCGTCGGCTTGAGCCGAAACCACGATGGCTTCGGCAAGCTGCGCCGCCGGTACGAGCTCCTTGCTGCCGTCGAGGGTCCAGGCGTCGCCGTCGGCGCGCGCGGTTGTGCGTGGCGCGGTCGGGTCGGAGTTGCCCTGTTCGGCGAGCGCGGCTGTGAGGATCGTGCTGCCGTCCACCACTCCCGGGAGGTATCGCTCGTGGATAGCCGAGTCACCGTGTCGCGCAATGGTATCCGCGCCGAGCAGGAGGGTCGCGTAGACGGGCGCGGGCGCAACGCTCCAGCCGATCTCGGCGAGTAGCACGCCGAGCTCGAGGAAGCCGCGTCCGCTGCCGCCGACGGACTCGGGCAGCGCGATGCCCAGCAGGTCCGACGAAGCGAGTTCGCGCCACATCGCTTCGTCGTGGCGAACCCCGCCGGATTCCAGGTCGGTCAGAGCGTCGGGGGTGGCGCGGTGCTCGAAGAGTTGACGGGCCACCTTGCCGACCGTCTCTTGTTCTTCGGTGAAGGTAAAGTCCATGCTCGCTTGATGCCTCGTTGTCAGCGCGCGGGCCGGAACTGGTGCAGCACCAGCTCTTCCCCGCTCGGGATGGCTTCGAAATTCTCGTAGAAAACCTCGACGGGCAACCCGACCTCGATGGCGCCGGGCTCGATTTCGCACAGGTTCGACACGATGCGAACTCCTTCGTCGAGCTCGATCAGGGCGACCACGTAGGGATATTGGAGGAACGGCAGCGGAGGATATTGCGGCATGACAAAGCTGTAAACCGTTCCGCGGCCGGTCGATTCGACGGAATCCCAGTTGAGGGACTGGCAGTTCCCGCACATCGGGCGCGGGGGCACCCGCAGGGTCTTGCAGTCCGTGCACCGCTGGATCAGCAGCTTGTGGTCCCGAAGGCCCGACCAGAAGAATTCGGTGTCCGGACTGATCGACGGAGCGAGTCTGGTGGCCATCAGTTTCCCGTCTTGAACCGCAGGGTGCGGAACCGCTGGCGGCCGATCACCTCGCCGTTCTGGTCGCGATAGGTGGTGATCCAGGTGACGAAGTAGCCGTGGCCCATCGCCGTCTTCTTCTCGTCGGAGATCGTCTCGAAAACCGTTTCGGCGGTGATCTCGTCGCCCACCCGTGGGTAACGCTCGAGCTCGAACTCGGAGTTGGTGGCGACCGTGCCGGTGTAGCCCGCATCGGTCAGGAACTGCAGCGGATTCTCCTTGAGCTCGACGGGGACTCCGCCACGCTCGTGAATGCCTGCGAGCTTGGGTGGCGCCATGGTCCACGACTGCAGCATCACCGGAGGCGAGACGAGGCCACCGTAGCGAGAGGAGGAGGCAAACTCCGGATCCAGATAGGCGGGGTTCATATCGTCGAGCGCGTACGCCCAATGCCGAATCATTGCCGCATTCACGGGATCCGGCGCCTTGACCGGCTGTCCGGAACTGATGGGTCTACCGATGAGCGCGTCGAGGCGCTCGCGCAGCGGGTCCTTCGTTGTTTCGGTCACGGCTCGTACCTTCCTCTTAGGATGCGCCGGCCCGCATGTCGCGCGGCGCGCGCGGCATCCCCAGGCCTGCCATGGCGATGATGTCGCGTTGAAGCTCGTTGGCCCCGCCGCCGAATGTGTTGATGACCGCCATGCGATATGCGCTCTCCAATTCGCCCTTGAGTGGAGCCGCCGCGTCCTTGCGCGTACCGGCCTGGCCGACAACCTCGAGCAGTTCGCGGGCAACCTGCTGCGTGAGCTCCGTGCCGAACACCTTTGCCGCGGAAGCCTCGCCCATGCCGAGCGCGCCGGCGCTCATCGTCGAGTTCACGCGCAGATTGAGCAGTCGGTAGGCCGCGACCTGCGCTTCCACGCGGGCCAGCGCCTGCTGCACCCAGGGCTTGTCGATGACCATGCCGTCGTCCAGCGGCGTCGTCGACGCCCATTTCAGCGTCTTGTTGAACAGCGGTTCCAGGGCGCCGAGGTTGCCGAGCGCGGCGCGTTCCAGATTCAGCTGGTTGGTCACCAACGTCCAGCCCTGGTTCTCGCCGAGCACGATGGCGCTCTCGGGTACCCGGACGTCATCGTAGAAGGTGTAATACGTGGACACACCCGGCATGGTGTGTAACGGCTTCCAGGAGAACCCCGGCGAGTCGGTCGGCACGATGAAAAGGGTTATCCCCTTGTGTTTCTTCGCGTTCGGGTCGGTACGGGCGGCCAGCCAGATGTAGTCGGCGAACTCGGCCCCGCTGGTGAACATTTTCGAGCCGTTGATGACGAACTCGTCGCCGTCGCGCACCGCCGTGGTGCGCAGCGACGCGAGATCGCTGCCGGCCCCGGGCTCCGAGTAGCCGATCGCAAATTCGACGGTGCCCTTGAGGATGGCGGGCAGAAACTTGGCTTTCTGCTCCTCGGTGCCGTACTGAATCAGCGTGGGCCCCACGGTGTTGAGCGTGATCATCGGCAGCGGGGCGTTGACCCTGCGGGCCTCTTCCGAGAAGATGTACTGCTCCAGCGCGGTCAGGCCGCCGCCCCCGAATTCAACCGGCCAGGCGACGCCGAGCAGACCGGCCTCGCCGAGCGCGCGCCTGCATTCGGCGATCGCGGCGCCTCCCTCCGTCAGGTTGGCGACGGCGGCTCTGCGCTCCGGCGTCATCACCGCTTCGAGGCGGGTCCGGTAGTCCTTCCGAAGCTGTTCCTGTTCGGGTGTGTAGTCGAAGTCCATCAGCCGCTCGTTCCCAGTCGTACCGGCATGCTCTTCACGCCTGGCGTCATGGTGGCGCGCAGTCGCGTCACGTCGCCGGTGAGTTCGATCGACGGATACGTTCCCAAGAGCACCTCGAAGAACACTCGAGCCTCCAGCCGGGCCAGCTGGGCACCAAGGCAGGCGTGCTCACCCGCACCGAATGCGATGTGGGGGTTCGGGTTACGCGTGATGTCGAAGTCTTCGCTGGTAGGGCCGAAGATTTCTTCGTCGCGGTTGGCGGCGCCGTAGAGCATGACCACCGTGTCGCCCGCCTTGATCTGCTGGCCGCGGATCTCGACGTCCTCGGTGGCGCAGCGGGCCATGTGGGTGACCGGGCTGGTGAATCGCAACATCTCCTCGACCGCGCAGGGCAACAATTCCGCCGGGTTCGACCGCAGTAGCGCGAACTGATCGGGATGGTCGATCAACGCCAGCGTGCCCAACGCGATCAGATTGCGGGTGGTTTCGTTGCCGGCGACCAACAACAGGAACGAAAAATTCAGCAGGTCCGCGTCGCTGAGCTGCTCGCCGTCGACCTCGGCCGCCGCCAAAATGCTCAGCAGATCGTTTTGCCCGCTGACCTCACCGGATCGGCGAGCCGCGATGAGCTTGGTGAAATATTCGTAGAGCTCACCGAGCGCGACGAGGTGATCCATCTCGATGTCCGGATCGGCGGTGCCCACCGCCGCGTCAGACCACGTCCGAAACTTTTCCCAGTCCTCGGTCGGGGCCCCCAGCATCTCCGCGATCAACCGCGTCGGCAGGGGTGACGCGATGTCCTCAGCGAACTGCTGTGTCTTTGCCGGGTCGATGTTGTCCACTATGCCGCGCACGATCTCGCGCACCTTGGGTTCGAGCAACTGCACCTGGCGGCGGGTGAAGCCGGAGTTGATGAGCTTGCGAAGCTGCCGGTGGCGTGGGGGATCGGTGAAGATCAGGTTGCCCTCCTGAACGGGTTCGGGTTGGGCGGGATCCGGTATCGAGATGCCCTTCGTCGATGAGAAGGTCAGTGGGTGGCCGGAGACATAACGAATGTCCTCGTACTTCAACAGCGCCCAGAACTTGGTGACGTCATTCCACACGACAGGCGTGGTGTTGCGAAGCTCTCGGTAGACCGGGTACGGATCGCCGGCGTAGAAGTCGGGTGAATGCAATGGGACAGTAGTTGTGGGCACCGCATGCCTTCCTCGACACCGAGCTTGCTTCGGACAGATTTGAGAAGAATGTCCGTTTCCATGGTGTCTACAGTAGGCCCGGGCCATCTGTCAATCACGGCGTATATGACCGGAAATTACGTTAATTGCCGGTCAGGGCGCTGCAGCGGGTTGTGTACACACTGCCAAAGTATGTATGTTCTCGTAAGGCGCCGCCCGCATCGCGCCGCGAGCAAGCAGTCAGGGAAGGCAGGCGGATGATGGCTGGGTCTCGTTCCCTCCTCGAGGCTGAGGGGCACTACATCGACGGGCGGTGGACCGACCCGGACAGCGGGCGCTACGACGTCACGAACCCCGCGACCGAAGCGGTGATCGGAACGGCGCCCGACGCCAGCGTTGACCAAGTTGCGCAGGCGATCGGCGCCGCGAGAACGGCCTTCGATACGGGTCCGTGGCCGGCGGCCGATCCCGCCGAGCGTGCGCGGTGCCTGCAACAGCTCAGCGACGCGTTGCTGGCCAGGGGAGAGGAGATCTACGACCTCGCGCAGGCCGAATGGGGTTGTACCGCAAACGAGCGGCTGATTCACGTCGACGGACCGGTCTTCATGATGGGACACGCCGCCGAACTGGCAGTCGAACCCGCCGAGGCGCCCTTGGACGCGTGGGGTGCCGCGGGCACCACGCTGTTGCGCTACGAACCGCTCGGTGTGGTGGCGGCGATGACGCCGTGGAACTTCCCGCACACCCTCAATGTCATGAAATTGGGAGCGGCGCTCGCGGCCGGAAATACGCTCGTGCTCAAACCGTCCCCGCTGACGCCCCTTGCCGGGCTCGCCCTCGCCCGGGTCGTCCACGAGGACACCGACATCCCCCCGGGTGTGGTCAATGTGGTCACGCCGAACAGCCTCGAGGCCAGCAGAAGCCTGACCTTGGACCCCAGGGTCGACATGGTCAGTTTCACCGGCAGCTCGGTTGTGGGCCGCGACGTGATGGCGGGCGCGGCGACGACCATGAAACGAGTTCTGCTGGAATGCGGCGGAAAGTCGGCGACGATCCTGCTTCCCGACGTCGACATCACCGACGAATTCATGGAGCGTCTGCTGTTCGAGGGCTGCACGATGCATGCCGGGCAGGCCTGCATCCTCAACAGCAGGCTGCTGCTGCCGGACGCGATCCACGACGAAGTGGTGGACCGGCTCGCCGCGCTGGCCCGCGCGGTCGTGATCGGCGATCCCGTCGATCCGGCGGTCACCATGGGACCGCTGATCAGCCGCGAGCACCTCGACCGCGTCGAGGGCTTCGTCAAACGCGCTGAGGCCGACGGTGCGACCGTGGTGGCCGGGGGAGCCCGTCCGAAAGACCTGAACAAGGGCTTCTATTTCGAGCCGACGATACTCACCGATGCGTCGGCGGAGTCCTACATCGCGCAGGAGGAGGTGTTCGGACCCGTCCTGACGGTGTTGCGGTACCGCGACGACGACGACGCGGTGGCGATCGCCAACAACTCGGCCTACGGGCTAGGTGGCGCGGTTTGGGGACGTGACGTCGACCGTGCCGTGGGCATCGCCCGCCGGATCCGGACCGGGCAGGTGTCGATCAACGGGACCATCCCCGGGGACGCACCGTTCGGCGGCTTCAAGCAGAGCGGGATCGGCCGGGAGGGCGGTGTGATGGGACTGCGGGCCTACATGGAGCCGAAGGCCATCGGGATACCGGCGTGAACCGGCCGCTGACGGGGTTGCGTGTCGTCGAGCTCGCCTCCGAGATCGCGGGGCCGTATTGCACAAAGCTGCTCGTCGACCTGGGCGCCGACGTATGCAAGATCGAGCCGCCGGCGGGTGACCCGTTGCGCCGGTGGGGTCCGTTCCCCGCGAACGTTCCGGATCCCGAGCGATGCGGGCTGTTCGGGTATCTCAATGCGGGAAAACGCGGAACGACAGTCGATTTCGGTCAGGAGGATGGCCTCGCCGCCGTCCACGAGTTGACCGCGACGGCGGATGTGCTCGTCGAGGACCTGCCGGCGGGCTCGGCTGCCCGCCTGGAGTGGGGACTGGACCTGGAGGCTCTTGGCCGGATCAACCCCGGCCTCATAGTCGTCCGGATCTCGAGCTTCGGCCAGGAGGGACCGCTTCGCGACCGGGTGACGACTCCGTTGACCTTGCAGGCGGCCGCGGGGTGGGTGAACATGCGCGATCCCGGTCGGGCTCCGGTGCAGGCGGGCGCCCGGATTCCGGAGTACATCGCGGGCTCGTATGCGGCCCTCGGGACGCTGACTGCACTGCGAATCGCCGCGGGCGGAACGAACAGGCCCGTCGAGGTTGACGTCTCGATGTTCGAGTCGTTGCTGTCGACGCTGCCGTATCCGATGCTGATGGCGGCTCGCCTGAAAAGCCTTGGTCTGCCGACGAATTCCAAAGCCGCACCGATGCTGGGGATCGTTCGGGCCGCCGATGGCTGGATCGGCATCAACTGCCTGACCGGCCAGCACTGGCTGGACGTGTGCGCCATGGTCGGGTTGCCCGAATTCGGCGAGCATCAGCTCGCGGTCATGCTGGGCGGGCCAGAGCGCGGCGAGTTCTTTGCCAAGGCACAGCCCTTCCTCGATTCGATGACCGTCTCCGATCTGGTCGAGCTGAGTCAGGCCATGCGGATACCCGCCGCGCCGGTCACCGACGGCGACACCATTCTCGCCTGTCCGCAGTACGCCGAGCGAGGGTTCTTCGTCAAGGCCCCGACCGAATCCGGCGGATTCACCAGACCTGGTGCGCCGTTTCGGTTTTCGAAGACGCCGGTGCCGCCATCGCCGCCTGCTCCCGCCCTCCGAAGCGCCACGCAGGCCGCTTGGGGCGAGCGGGAAGCACCCCGGTGGGAGGACGGCGTCCGCAATGTCGCCCTGCCGTTCGACGGTTTGAAGGTCTTCGACCTGAGCACCTTCTGGGCGGGCGCCTACCTGACGTGCTACCTCGGCGCGTTCGGGGCGGACGTGGTCAAGGTCGAATCCATCCAACGCCCCGACGGCCACCGCTACTCCGGCTCGTTACTCCGCGAAGGGGAAGACTGGTACGAACGGGGGCCACTTTGGCAGGGA
>NZ_LZJA01000008.1:0-560 GCF_001666785.1 Mycobacterium sp. E3305
GGTTGTTCCTGGACCCCACCCAGACGTACAGCTGCGCCTACTTCGAGCGCGACGACATGACCCTGGAAGAGGCGCAGCTTGCCAAGATCGACCTGGCGCTGGGCAAGTTGAATCTCGAGCCGGGCATGACGCTGCTGGACATCGGCTGCGGCTGGGGCGCGACCATGCGCCGGGCCATCGAGAAGTACGACGTCAACGTCGTGGGCCTGACGTTGTCGGAGAACCAGGCCGAGCACGTCCAGAGAACGTTCGACGAGATGGACACCCCCCGCACCCGGCGGGTGCTGCTGGAGGGCTGGGAGGAATTCGACGACAAGGTCGACCGAATCGTCAGCATCGGCGCCTTCGAGGCGTTCAAGGCCGACCGGTGGCCGGCCTTTTTTGAACGTGCCCACCACATCCTGCCCGACGACGGTCGGATGCTGTTGCACACCATTTTGACCTATCAATGGCAGCAGATGCCCGCACTCGGCGTCAAGCTGACGATGAGCGATGTGAGATTCGCGCGATTCATCGGCACCGAGATTTTTCCGGGCGGCCAGATGCCGACGCAGGAAGAT
>NZ_LZJA01000009.1:0-850 GCF_001666785.1 Mycobacterium sp. E3305
CCCGACCGACCCGCATACCCACACGCCACACCCCGACCCGCCACATACAACTCACCGACCACACCCACCGGCACCGGGTTCAGGCAGTCGTCGAGGACGAGGAAGCTCAGGTGGGCCAGCGGCGCGCCGATCGGGCTGGCGTTGGTGTCGACGTCGCTCGCGACGATCTCCCGGAACGAGGCGTGCACCGTGGTCTCGGTGATGCCATACATGTTGATCAGGCGCGGCGACCGCGGGTAACCGTTCAACCACTTGCCCAGCCGGTGCGGTTCAAGCGCCTCGCCGCCGAACACCACGGTCCGCAGCTTCCCCTCCCGGGCCAACTCGGGTGAGAGGGCGTAGAACGCCGACGGTGTCTGGCTCAGCACGTTGACCTGCTCGCGAATCAGCATGGTGCGCAGGTCTTCTGGTGAGCGGACCACCGCGTCGGGCACGATCACCAACCGGCCGCCATGCAACAGCGACCCGAAGACCTCCCACACCGAGAAGTCGAAGGCCAACGAGTGACACTGCGACCACACCCGGCCCAGCGCCCGCTCGTCGTGCACCGACTCCAGCAACTGGGTGACGTTGTGATGGGTGACGGCCACGCCCTTCGGCGTACCGGTGGTCCCCGAGGTGTAGATGATGTACGCGACGTTCGCCGACGACGGGGCGGGCAGCGGGTCGGCGCACTGGCCCGCGACGGCGGCCGTGTCGAGATCGATGACCGCCACGCCTGATCCGTCGAGCCTCGAGCGCACGCCCGCGGTGGTGACGGCGGCGATCGGCGCGGCGTCGGTGAGCATGAACTCGATGCGGGCCGCCGGCAGTGCCGGGTCGATGGGCAGGTAGGCCGCGCCGGTCTTGA
>NZ_LZJA01000010.1:0-52929 GCF_001666785.1 Mycobacterium sp. E3305
GACCCGGCGGGTCCCCGCATCGTGGTGTCAGGTTTCAGGCCGAGGTGACGTACTGCGGGCAGTAGGCCGAAGCGGCGTCGACGGCGAACGTCTTGGAGCCCTTGGCGCTCAGGCCGGTCGCCTGGGCCACCGCGTTGATGACCTCCTTGCTCGAGTGACCCTGGTCGAGGGCGTTGCACACGGCGTGCGCGTCCTTGACCGCGACCGAGGCGCTCGGCGGGGTGATGCCATCGGCGGCCAGCTGGGCGAGGAACGCGTCGTCGACCGAGCTCGCGCCCGCGGTGCCGGCGAGGCCGAGCGCGGCCAGGCCCAGGGCGGCGGTGCCGACGACGGAGGCGGTGAAACGGCGAGTGAACATCGGGTCTCCTAGTGCTGATGTGGGTTTCTCGTGGACGCTGGGTGCGTTGATCACAGAATCAGCACGGGGGCTTAACGGGTTCTCAACGAATTCTTGGTGGGCCGTCGGGGGCGCGTCGTTGAGCCCGCACCATGGACCCGATGTCTTCCCGATGGCGGTTTCGCGGCGTCGCGGCGTTCGCCGCCGTCGCCGCGGCGGTCCAGCCCCTGCCCGCGATTCCCGTGCACGCCGCGCTGCCGTCGTGGAATGGGAAGTATTCGCTGGTCAGGTACGCCGTCAACAAGTCAGGCACCAGTGCGGCGGCGGCCCAATCCGAACCCACATTCAGCGCCGACTATGTCTTCGTCACCGCCTGCTCGTCGCGCCAGTGCGTGGCCACCGCCACCAACGGCCCCGTCCCCAAGAACCCGACCCTGCCCCAGCCCTCGCACTACACCTGGGACGGGGCTCGATGGGTCGAGCGCTTCGACTTCCAATGGGATTGCTACATGGGTGACGGCGTCCCCAAGGTGTGGGCACCCGCGCGGTCGTGGGCGTTCTACACGCCACAGCCGGACGGATCTTTGCGCGGCACCTGGCATACCGACATCAACGGCGGTCCCTGCGGCGGAAGCGTCGAAATGCCGGTGGCGGCGTTTGCCGCCGGTCCCGCATGAATGTCGTTGTCGCCCAGGATCACTGCTGCGGCGCGGGCGTCATCGAGGCGATGTAGTAAATTTCGTGCCCGGTCGGGTACCCGCCACCGTTGGTGGCGATATGAACGTGG
Organism: Mycobacterium sp. E3305; assembly: GCF_001666785.1. Taxonomy (NCBI): domain Bacteria; kingdom Bacillati; phylum Actinomycetota; class Actinomycetes; order Mycobacteriales; family Mycobacteriaceae; genus Mycobacterium; species Mycobacterium sp. E3305. The sequence goes on from NZ_LZJA01000010.1 coordinate 1,125, forward strand.
TCGTAGTGATTGAGTGTCTCCGAACCGAGGTCGGCGGTCCAGCTTCCCCCACCAACGCCCGGGTAGATCTTCTGCCGCCAGATCACGTGGTTGATTCCCCAGCGTTTGGCGTTCGCCAGGGCGTAGCCGGCGATCTGGTTGCCCAGCTCGATGCCTTCGGGGCTGGCGTGGTTCGGGATCATGACATCGATCGCCAGCCCGTTGGGATGCCACGGCAAAGCGTCCTCCCGGTATCCGCCGATGGTGGTGATCTGCGGAAACAGCACGCTGATGGCGCGTTCCGCCCAGATCGTCTTGACCTGCAGCCTGTCCTCGGACCCGATGCCGTGGGGCAGCGCGACCTGGAATTGCTGGCCGGCGGCGGGCGGCGCGTTTGCGGTCAGCATCTCCACTTCCGCCGGTGTCGCGGTGTGCGGGGCGTTGGCCAGTGCGCTGGGCGCCGCGTCGGCCGGTCCGGCGGCCACGCTGGTGGCGGCCGCGGGCGGCGGGGCGGGCGCGGAGGGTCGCGGCTTCGCGCCCTGGGCGTAGACCATGCCGGCCGACAGGACGAGCGAGGCCACGATCGCCAGCCAACGACTCCGGCCGTTGGCTAACACATTCACGCCCACGACCAGCAGCTTAATGTCGCGGGCGACACCCGTGGGGCGTTTTCGACGGGTTATTCGGGTCGGGCGAATACGCCCCACGCCATGCTCCGTCGCGTCACAATGACACCCATGTCCGGCCAGACCTTCGCCGATGCCAACGCCTTCCACCGGGTCATGCGCCGCTTCGCCTCCACGACGGTGGGCGTGGCGCTGCTGCGCCCCACGGCGCACCACCTGGACCGGTTCATCACCAAGGTCAGCGGCGGCAGAAGCAGCTTCGCCGGCGTCGCAACCGGCATCCCCGTGGTCATGCTCACCACCACCGGCGCCAAATCCGGCGAGCCCCGCACCGTCGCCGTGTATGGGATCCCCCATCCAGATGGCCTGGCCCTCATCGCATCCAACTTCGGCGGCGCCAAGCATCCCGCCTGGTATCACAACCTGAAGGCCCACCCCGAGGCGACGGTGACCATCGGCCGCGACACCTGGCATACGACGGCGCGGCTCGCCACGCCGGGCGAGCGCGACGAGATCTGGGCGAAGGGCCTCGAGCTGTATCCCGGCTGGCGCAAGTACGAAGTGCGGGCAGGCAAGCGGCATATCGAGGCGTTCGTCCTGCCGCGGAACTGAACGACGATAGGCGCTGTCGCACAGAGTCGTTCGCGCTTCGCCGCCTAATCCGTATCGCCCAGGTACGCGTCGGCCCAGGCGCCGATGATTCGCCCGGCCCGGTGAGCCTGGCCGCGCGCGGTGAGGAAGTGATCCGAGCCCTCGAGCGAGACGAAGCTGCGCGGGTGCCGGGCCAAGCGGAAGATCTCGCTGGCGTTCTCGATGCCGACCGTGTTGTCGGTAGGCGAGTGCAGGATGAGCAGCGGCAGGCGCAAGCCCTTGATCTTGTCGCGCAGGTGGGCCCGCCGCACGTCCTCGACGAACGCCCGCTTGAGCGTCAGCGTGCGCCCGCCGACCATCCATTCGGCGCTGCCCTCGGTCAGGCAGCGGTCGACGACTGCGTCGTAATGCTTTTCGACGTGGCTCGGGTCGACCGGCGCCGCGACCGTCACCACCGACCGCACTCCCGGCGACTGCCGGGCCGCGGCGAGCACCGCGGCGCCGCCCCACGAGTGCCCGATCAGGATGTCGGCCGGCGTTCCGCGGCCGGTCATGAATTCGCACGCCCTGGCGATGTCGTCGACCTTGACGGTGAACGACCCGTCGCCCCAGTCGCCCTCGGACCCGCCGAGGCCCAGCGCGTCGAAGCGCAGCATGCCGATGCCGTCGGTGGCCAGTTGCTTGCAGATCCGCGCCGCGGCGGGCGAGTCCTTGCCGAGCGTGAAGCCATGGGCGAACACGCCCCAGCCCCGCACCGTCCCGTCGGGCACTTCGATGACGCCGGCCAGTTGCGCGCCCGTCGAGCCCTGAAATGTGACGCGTTCGCCCATGCTGACGATCTAACCCGCCCGGGCCGGCGGTCGTAAGGCCGACCTACTGCGAGAAGGTTTGTGTCCCCGGCAGGAACAATAACTGCGGAATCGAGCCACATATTCGCAGTTCAGAGGCATATTGCGGGTGTGCGTGCCGGATCGCTCACGGCCGAAACGAAAGCCGTTGTGCGACAACCGCGTACAACTCACCCCCTGCGGGCGACGTCTTGGCTCAGGATCTGGGGCCAGGTCTCGACATCGGCCGGGGTGTGCGCCACGGTGAGCGTTGACCGCGGCATCAGTGCGGCAAGCGATTCCGCTGTCGACATCGGATGCGCCGGGTCGCCGACCCAGGCCAGAATCGTCGTCGGCACATCGATTCGTGCGACCGCTTCGCGAGCGGGCAGGTCGCTGAGAGCCGCGCCCCGAAACAGTGACGGCAGCAGCGCGTCGGCCACATCGGGAACTGTTTCGGGCGCGCCGACCGTGGCCGGCGGCGGAGTCGCCCCACGCGCCGACGCGATGAATGCCCCGACTCCCTCGGTTTCGATAAATTCGGCCGCAACCCGGTAGATCTCGGCCTGCGCGGGCCGGGTTTCCCACGCGGTGGCCGGCACCATGAGCGTGAGGCCGGCGAAGCGGTCCGGCTCGCGGGCGGCCGCGTGCAGGAGTGTGCCGGCACCCATGGAGGGGCCCACTCCGTGCACCCGTTCGCCGGGAAACCATTTGTCGAGCAGCTGCAGGAGATCCTCGGCAAGGCTTTCCCATCGGTAATCCTCCGGGACCTTGCGCCCGGTCGACTTGCCATGGCCGCGTGCGTCGTACCGCAGCAGTCGGGTCCCGCTCAGGCCCCTGCCGAGGTCGAGATTGAGCACCCGGTCACGCGCGCGGCTGGAGGTAAGTCCATGCAGTTGAACTACCGGATGACCACCTTCATCGCTCAGTTCAACCGCAAGCTCCGCTCCAGGAACCACGAAAGTGGACATCACGCAACTCTTCTCACGACCGGACGGCTCGCCCCGGAGCCGACCGCGCAGACCGAGCATTCAGGCTAACCGGGGCGTTAAGGTACCGCCATGCGGCTGACCAACGTCGCGCACCTGCGGCTACCCTTTGGACGACTCTGGGGCTACGACGTCTCGGTGTCTGACCTCGGCCGCCGGCTCCCGGTGTCCTTCGACCAGCGCATACACGTTGGTGCCGGCGCACGACCCGGCTCCTGGATGGCTCTGTCCATTCGGTTGCCGGCGGGGGTCAGCCGCCAATCGTTGGCCGATGCGTGGCTGGCCGTGATCGCCCGCCACGGCACCCTGCGAACGGCATTCACACCCGGGGCGGACGGCGATCCGCAACTGCATGAGATCGATATTCACCCAGGCCAGTGGGTAGAGCACGAGATCGCTGCGGGCCAGGCGGTCAACGACGCACTGCGAGTGGTTCTCAATGCGACGTGCTCGCCCTATCAGCGGCCCTCACATCGATTGTGTGTGCTGGAGACTGCCGCCGGATTGACGGTGGTGATCGCCGCCGACCACGCCCACGTGGACATGTGGTCAATGCTGGTGATTGCGCGGGACCTGTTGTCGATGCTCGCCGACGCCCGGATCGGACGTATGCCGTCGCCGCAACCGCCGCCGGCATTTGTCGTGCACACGCAGGCATTGCTGGACCTTCCCGCGGCACCGGAACGCGTGCGCGCGCGATGGGCACAAATCATCAGCGACAGCGGTGGGGTGATGCCACGGTTTCCGCTGCCGTTGGGTGAGTCCGGGCCGCATCCAGAACGCGTTGAAGTGCGTGACGTGTTCGATGTCGATGACGGCGCCGCGTTCGCCGCGCAGGCACGCGACGACGGTGTCTCGACGCTGGCACTCGCCGTGGTCGCCATGACCGCGGTGACCCGCGAGTTGGCCGGGGCGCCGCTGCGCGCGGTCTTCCCCGTGCACAGCCGATTTGAAGACAAATGGCACGACTCGGTGGGCTGGTTCATCACCAATTCGGTCCTGGAGTCGGCGGTTGCCGAGCCCCACGCCGCGGCCACCGCCGTCAAAGAGGCCGTGCAGCTTGGTTCCTGGCCACTGGCCGACGTACTGGCTCCGTGGGGTGGAATGCCCATCGCGCCAGGCATGTTCGCGATTTCCTGGCTGGACCAAAGCAGACTTCCGGTGCGCATCGACTCGGTCGGACTCGACGCCCAGTATGTGAGCGCGAGCGTTGACACCGACGGCGTCATGCTCTGGTTCATCCAGGACGAGTCCGGGCTACATCTGCGATGCCGCTACCCGGATACCGCGGAGGCACGAACCAACGTGGGGGCGTGGCTGGACCTGTTGGTGGCGCGCCTACAGGCACTGGCGCAGTCCTCGGTTCGGGGACTGCTGCGGGTGGCGGGCCGCACATATCGTGTGCAGCGCGCGACGCGCGAACACGTGGGGGTGATCGCCCAGCTGCTCTCCGACGACGAATTCGGTCAGGAACGCGAAGCCGCCGAACTCGAACGCTACGAGGCGGCCTACGACATCGTCGTTCGCGACCGATCCAACTACCTCGGCGTCGTCATGAACGGTTCCGACATGGTCGTCGCGACCGTGCAATTGACGATCATTCCCGGTCTTTCCCGCGGCGGCGCCACCCGGCTGCAGATCGAGGGATTACGCGTCGCCAAAGCCGAACGCGCACAGGGTCTTGGTACTGCACTCGTCGAGTGGGCACACAACTACGGCCGAGCGCACGGCGCACAGCTGGCGCAGGTGACCACAGACGAGGCTCGCGAACGGGCTCGGGCGTTCTATCGCCGGCTCGGGTACCACGCCGCCCATGTCGGGCTGAAACGCACCATCTGAGTCCGGTTTATCCGCGGTCAACGTTTCAGCGTGCGTGATGGCGTAGTCCCCGATTGTCTGTGCACCAGTCATTTCCGTTTCGAGGCGGTGTACGTGCCGTCGGCGCGGGCGGCGCTGTTCTGGAATCTGGAAGGCGTCAAGACCATCCATATCTACGACAGCAGCGCGGCGGTATTTCCCAAACCGGCAGCTGCTCACCGCCAACCGGTGACCTGGCGCCGCTGGCCACCCGGCCGGCGGTGACCCCGTAAGGCCTAGGGCGCGACCGAATATCGCGGCGAGGGGCCGGGGGATCCGACGAGCAGGCTCGCGACGTCCGCGAGCGGCCGGGGCCGCGCAACCAGCTCCCCCCAGGGAAACCGATCGTGCGTCGCCCGCAGAAAGCTCAGCGCCGCACTGAGGTGCCGTGGCTCGTAATTGTGCACGCCGAAGATCGACAGCTGCCGGCGAACCACGTGTTCGGGGTCGAGCGCGATGGCGGCGTCGGGGGCGACCGAACCGGCGAGGACGGCGACGCCCTGACTGTCCAGCGCGGCCAATCCGGCCTGCAAGGCCGTCGATGAGCCGGAGAACTCCAGCAAGACGTCGCAGCTGTCCACGTCGGGTGCCGATACCGCCTCGTCGGTCGCGCCGAATTGCCTTGCCAGTTGCCTTCTTTTGGCGCTGGGATCGACCGCCGTGACCACGGAAGCGCCGGCCGAGGCCGCCGCCGCGACAGCGCTGAGTCCGAGCATGCCGACCCCTACGACGATGACCCGCCTGCCGGTCAGCGGCCCCGCGCGGTCGATCACCGCCATGACCGTGGCCGTCGCGCAGGCGGCGGGAGCGGCGACGGCGTCACTGAGGTCGTCGCCGACGACCGCGATCGCCAAGTTGCCGGGTAGGAAGACATATTCGGCATAGGAGCCGGACAACGCCCAACCCGAGTCGAGCGCTTCGTGCCCGGCCTTGCGGACGGTGCGGCATTTGGCGGTCACTCCGGCGCGGCAGCGGTCACAGGTTTGGCAGGGCAGCGTGACCGACCAGATGACGCGTTGCCCGGGGTGTAGGCGCTGGCCGTCCACGTCGCACCTGCCCGCTTGTCCGACGGCGACGATCTCACCGACGGCCTCGTGGCCGAGAATCGACGGGCACGGTTGTGCACGACGGCCGCTGACGGTGTGCCGGTCGCTGCCGCACACGGTGGCCAGGCGCACCCGGACGAGGACGTCGGCCGGTCCCAGCGGCGGCACCGCCACGCGCTCGACGGCGATCCGGTCGCCGCCCCGCCATACCGCCGCGGCGGTGGCGTCGATCCGTCGGTCGACGGCTGTGCCGGTCATGGAGCGCTCATCGCCACCGGGCGCACGCCGAGCAGACCGGGTAGATCGGCCACCGACGGCAGCAGGTGGGTGTGCCGGTGGGCACCGAGTTCGTTGGCGTCGCTGGCTCCCGAGAGGACGCCCACCACCAGCGCGGCACCGGAGTTGGTGCCGGCTTGGAGGTCGCGGGGGGTATCACCGGCAACCAGGACGCGCGCCACATCGGTCACGCCCAGCCGTTCCATGGCGCGAAAGATCATGTAGGGCGCGGGGCGCCCGGCGGCCACATCGCTGCCGCAGACGACGGTGTCCGCCACCGCGTCGTCCATCCATCCGAGCGCCGACAGCAGCGATTCGACGATGATGCGGTCGAATCCCGTTGTCAGTGCGACCTTTACGCCGCGCCCGCGTAACGTGGACAGCGCCTCCAGGACCCCCGGCAGCGGGCGCGGCGGGTGATCGGCGTAGGCCGTGCTGAGCCGGGCCTGGAAATCGTTGACCACCACTTCCAGCTCGCCCGTGCTCGGGGGCGTTCCGGAGCGGGAGGCGAGCAGTTCACGCAGCGCTTCGTGCTTCGAGGCGCCGTGCCAGCGGGTGATTTCGGCCTCCGACGGTGCTGCCCCGTGGGCTCGCGCGGTCTCGGCGAGCACGCGGTAGACCTGCTGACCGTCGTCGATCGTGGTGCCCGCCATGTCCAGGACCACGATTTCGGGCGCGAACATCGTCATGAACTCGGCTCCTCAGGGCTTGGCGTTGCGGGTCAGGGCGCAGCGCGCGTCAAGGGTGTTTTCGAGGGTGAAGCTGACCAGTCCCGGCAGGTACCGGTCGTCGTGGTATTCGAGGACTTCGCCGTCCGGGCTGCGGGTGGTTCGCTGCTGACGCAGCAACGGAACCCCCTCAGGCACACCGAGGTGCCGCGCGTCCAGCGCGTCGGCGGCCACCGCGTCGATCACATGGGAGGCCCGGGCGAACTGCACGCCCTGTGAAAGCAGGTACGCCCACAGGGATCCCGAATCGCAGTCGAAGTCGAACAGGTGCCTGCCGACGTGCTCGACGAACACCGCTCGCTCGAGCATCGCGGGCTCGTCGTCGAGGTAGCGCAGCCGCAACACCTCGACGACCGGGGCGTCGATGTCGACGTGCAGCACCGAGGCGGCGTGCTGGTCGGCCCGCCGCAGCGCCAGCTCCAGGGTCCGCTGCCCGGGCGTGCGGCCGATCGAGTGCGCCCACGCCGAATACGACAGCAGCGTGTCGAAGGGCTGTCCGGTCGCGGCGGAACAGACCACCGGCGGTTTGCCGCGCCCGCCGGCGATTACGCCCTCGGCGCGCAGGGTGGCCAGCGCCTGGCGCACCGGTCCGCGCGACGCGTTCCACTGTTGGCACAGCCGAGACTCCGACGGAAGCGGCGCACCGACGACCAATTCACCGAGCCGGATCTGTTCCCTCAGGCTGTCGGCGATGACCTCATGCAATGCGATTGCCACGACTTGACTATACATGTGTGTCCGGGGCTCCGACCTGCGAATCAGTCTGTCGGTTAAGAGAATATGAACATCTGCTGCCCAATCCGTTCCTGCGTTGACAGCTACTGAACCGCTGCCGGAGGGTCCTTGTAATGACAAGTCGGCGCCCTTGGAATCGGAGCTCCCATGACTGACGTCGCCAACAACCAGAGCGTCGGAAAGTCCATCGACGACGCCCAACTCGGCGTCTTCCACTTCAAGGCCGCGGCGACCGCCGGTGCGGGGTTCTTCACCGACTCCTACGACCTGAACGTCATCGGCTCAGTGACGCTGCTGGCCGCGCCGCAATTCCACCTCGGCAGCGGTCAGATCTCGATGCTGACAAGCTCGACGCTGCTAGCGGTCGCAGTGGGCGCAATGGTGTTCGGCCGGCTCGGCGACCTCTTCGGCCGCCGGCGCGTCTACGGGCTCGAAGCCGTGCTGATGATCATCGGAGCCCTGGTGTCGGCATTCGCCCCGAACTTCACGGTGTTGTTGGTCGGCCGGCTCATTCTCGGCGTGGGCATCGGCGGCGACTACCCGGCCAGCGGCGTCATCATGACCGAGTACGCCAACGCGCGAAATCGTGGCAAGCTCGTCGGCCTGACGTTCCTGTTCTACGTGTTCGGTCAAGTCTGTGCCTATCTCGTCAGCCTGCTGGTCCTCGCGGTCGGTGTCGACAACGGTCTGGCCTGGCGAGTGATCCTCGGGCTGGGCGTGCTGCCGTCGGTGCTGGTTCTCTACCAGCGTCGCCACATGCCGGAGTCGCCCCGTTGGACGGCCGAGCATGGCGACGAGCGGCAGGCGCGCCATGACTTCGAGAAGTTCGCCGGAGCGGGCAACGAAACGTTCACGGCAGCAACGGTTTCCAAGGCTTCGATCGGTGGGCTGCGCTTGGCGTTGACGAATCGCAAGGTGCTCATCACCCTGCTGGGCACCGCCGGAAGCTGGTTCTTCTTCAACGTCGCGGTGTACGGCAACTCGGTGAGTCAGCCGCTGTTGATCAAGACCATCAGCCCGCACGGCTCCACGTTGTCCAACATCGCGCTCAACGCCGTGCTCGTTGTCTGCTTCAGCCTGGTCGGCGCCATCGCCGGGCTCTTCGTTCTCGACCGATGGCCCCGGCGTCGACTCCAAATCGTCGGCTTCACGCTATGTGCGTCGGCCATGCTGTTGATCACCGTGGTGCCGAGCCTGAGCAGCGCCGTCCTGCCCTTCGGGATCGTCTTCGGACTCTCTCTGTTCGGCATCGCGTTCGGTCCGAACTACACCACCATGCTGTTGGCCGCCGAGTCGTACCCGACCACCTTCCGCAGCAGCCTGCACGGCCTGTCGTCGGGCGTCGCCAAGGTGGGCGCATTCGGGGGAGCGCTGGTGGTGCCGCTCGTCCTCGCGTCTTCGGGGCTACGGGCCGTGACGCTGCTGGCGTTCGGTTGCTACGTCGCGGCGATCGCGACGACATTCTTGCTGCCGGAACCCCGTGGCCGCGCGCTCGACGAGGTCAGCGACCGGTTGAGGCCCAGGCCTTCGGCGAACGCCACTTCGCGACAACGGCTCTCGCCGGAGCCGCTCACCGCATGACGTGTGAGGAGAACCGCATACCGCCTGGCTTGTGCCCACTGTGGGACCCGCTCGCAAGCGCGCTGTTCGGGGGGGTGCCCCCGGCAGGATTCGAACCTGCGGCCTTCTGCTCCGGAGGCAGACGCTCTATCCCCTGAGCTACGGGGGCGCATGGAGATCATGATGCGCCAGGTGGGCCCAGACAGACTAACGCATCGCGGTGACCGCTCGACCACCGCAATGGATTCGGGGCGCGGGCACCTCAGCCAATAGGATGGACGCTTGTGACCCCCGCTGACCTCGCTGAGCTGCTCAGGAGCACCGCTTCCGCGGTGCTGGCCGAGCGCGGGCTGGACGCTGCCGCCCTGCCGGCGACGGTCACGGTGGAGCGGCCCCGCAACCCCGAGCACGGCGACTACGCCAGCAACCTGGCGCTTCAGCTGGGCAAGAAGGTCGGCGCCAACCCCCGCGAGTTGGCCGGCTGGTTGGCCGAGGCGCTGTCACGGGCCGACGGAGTCGCCTCGGCGGAGGTGGCCGGGCCCGGCTTCATCAACCTGCGCCTCGAGGCGTCGGCGCAGGCGGTGGTCGTCAACAACGTCATCGACGCCGGCGACACCTTCGGCCATTCCGACCTGCTGGCCGGCCACAAGATCAACCTGGAGTTCGTCTCGGCCAACCCCACCGGGCCCATCCACATCGGCGGCACCCGCTGGGCCGCCGTCGGCGACGCGCTGGGCCGGTTGTTGAGCACCCAGGGCGCCGCCGTTGAGCGCGAGTACTACTTCAACGACCACGGCGCCCAGATCGACCGTTTCGCCAACTCGCTGATCGCCGCCGCCAAGGGCGAACCGACGCCCGAGGACGGCTACGCCGGCGCCTACATCAACGACATCGCCGCGCAGGTGCTGGGCAAGGCGCCCGACGCGCTGAGCCTGCCCGCCGCCGAGATGCACGAGACGTTCCGCGAGATCGGTGTCGACCTGATGTTCACTCACATCAAGGAGTCGCTGCACGAGTTCGGCACCGACTTCGACGTCTACACCCACGAAGACTCGATGCACACCAGCGGCCGCGTCGACCAGGCCATCGCCCGGCTGCGCGAGACCGGCAACATCTACGAGAAGGATGGCGCAACCTGGTTGCGCACCAGCGCCTTTGGCGACGACAAAGACCGCGTCGTGATCAAGAGCGACGGCAAGCCGGCCTACATCGCGGGTGACATCGCCTACTACCTGGACAAGCGGCAGCGCGGCTTCGACCTGTGCATCTACATGCTCGGCGCCGACCACCACGGCTACATCGCCCGGCTCAAGGCCGTGGCCGCCGCGTTCGGTGACGACCCGGCCCACGTCGAGGTGCTGATCGGGCAGATGGTCAACCTGGTCCGCGACGGCGCGCCCGTCCGGATGAGCAAGCGGGCCGGAACGGTGATCACCCTCGACGACCTGGTGGACGCGATCGGCGTCGACGCGGCGCGCTACAGCCTGATCCGCTCCTCGGTCGACACGCCGATCGACATCGACCTGGCACTGTGGTCGTCGGCGTCGAACGAAAACCCGGTCTATTACGTGCAATACGCGCACGCCCGGCTGTCGGCGCTGGCCCGCAACGCCGCGGAGCTGGGCCTGGTCCCCGACACCGGGCACCTCGAGTTGCTGAGCCACGACAAGGAGGGGACGCTGCTGCGCAGCATCGGGGACTTCCCCCGCGTGCTGAAAATGGCTGCGTCCCTGCGGGAGCCGCACCGGGTGTGCCGTTACCTGGAAGACCTGGCCGGCGACTACCACCGGTTCTACGACTCGTGCCGGGTGTTGCCGCAGGGGGACGAGCAGCCCACCGACCTGCACACCGCGCGCCTGGCGCTGTGCCAGGCCACCCGCCAGGTCATCGCCAACGGGCTGACGATCCTCGGTGTCACCGCTCCGGAGCGAATGTGAACGTGCACCCCGCCGGTCCTCGGCACGCCGAAGAAACCCGGCACCCCGATAGCGCGCCGCGGCCGCAGTCGCCGGACGAGCTGCTTCGGCTCGCGCCGAATGTGTGGCCGCGCAACATTCTTCGCGGTGACAACGGAATAGCCAGCATCGCGGGGATCCCGGTCACCCAGCTCGCCCAGGAGTACGGCACCCCGCTGTTCGTCATCGACGAGGACGACTTCCGGTCTCGCTGCCGCGAACTCGCGACGGCCTTCGGCGGCGGCCAGAACGTGTGTTACGCCGCCAAGGCCTTCCTGTGCACCGAGATCGCCCGCTGGGTCGACGAGGAAGGCCTGTCGCTCGACGTGTCCACCGGCGGCGAGCTCGCCATCGCGCTGCACGCCGACTTTCCGCCCGAGCGGATCACTTTCCACGGCAACAACAAATCCGCCGCGGAACTCACGGCGGCGGTCAAAGCCGGTGTCGGGCACGTCGTCCTGGACTCGATGACCGAAATCGAGCGCCTCGACGCGATCGCAGCCGACGCCGGCATCGTCCAGGACGTCTACGTCCGCCTCACCGTCGGGGTCGAAGCACACACGCACGAATTCATCTCCACCGCACACGAAGACCAGAAGTTCGGGTTGTCGGTGGCCAGCGGCGCGGCGATGGCCGCGGTGCGCCGGGTGTTCGCCACCGACCACCTGCGCCTGGTGGGCCTGCACAGCCACATCGGTTCGCAGATCTTCGACGTCGACGGCTTCGAGGTCGCCGCGCACCGCGTCATCGGGCTGCTGCACCAAATCGTCGACGAATTCGGCGTCGACAAGACAGGTCAGATCTCGACCGTGGATCTCGGTGGGGGGCTGGGGATTTCCTACGTGGGAACCGACGACCCGCCGCCGGTGGCCGACCTGGCGGCCAAGCTGGCGGACATCGTCGGCAACGAGTCGGCGGCCGTGGGCTTGCCCACCCCGCGACTGGTGGTCGAGCCCGGACGCGCCATCGCCGGGCCGGGCACCATCACGCTGTACGAGGTGGGCACCGTCAAGGATGTCGACGTGAGCAGCACGGCCCAGCGCCGCTATGTCAGCGTCGACGGCGGCATGAGCGACAACATCCGCACGGCCCTGTACGACGCGCAGTACGACGCCCGGCTGGTCTCACGCGCCAGCGACGCACCGGCGACGCTGGCGCGGATCGTCGGAAAGCACTGCGAGAGCGGCGACATCGTCGTCCGCGACGCGTGGGTGCCCGACGATCTGCAGCCCGGTGACCTGCTCGGGATCGCCGCGACCGGCGCGTACTGCTATTCGCTGTCGAGCCGCTACAACATGATCTGCCGTCCGGCGGTGGTGGCGGTGCGTGCGGGCCGGTCCCGCCTGATCCTGCGCCGCGAGACGGTCGACGATCTGCTGAGTCTGGAAGTGAGGTGAACGGTGCCCCGTGACGAAAAGCCAGTGGGCGTAGCGGTGCTCGGGTTGGGCAACGTCGGAAGCGAAGTTGTCCGCATCATCGAGGGCAGCGCCGACGATCTCGCGGCTCGTGTCGGCGCGCCCCTGGTGTTGCGCGGCGTCGGAGTCCGGCGGGTCGCCGCCGACCGCGGCGTTCCGATCGAGCTGCTCACCGACAACGTCGAGGAGCTCGTCTCCCGCGAAGACGTCGACATCGTCGTGGAGTTGATGGGGCCGGTGGAACCGGCGCGAAAGGCCATCCTGCGCGCGCTCGAGCACGGCAAGTCGGTCGTCACGGCGAACAAGGCGCTGCTGGCGACCTCCACCGGGGAGCTGGCGCAGGCCGCCGAAAACGCCCACGTCGACCTGTATTTCGAGGCCGCGGTCGCGGGCGCCATCCCGGTCATCCGCCCGCTCACCCAGTCGCTGGCGGGGGACACGGTGCTGCGGGTCGCCGGCATCGTGAACGGCACCACCAACTACATCCTGTCCGCGATGGACAGCACCGGCGCCGACTACGACACCGCCCTGGCCGAGGCGAGCGCACTTGGCTACGCCGAGGCCGACCCCACGGCCGACGTCGAAGGCTACGACGCCGCGGCCAAGGCCGCGATCCTGGCGTCGATCGCGTTCCACACCCGGGTGACCGCCGACGACGTCTATCGCGAGGGCATCACCAAGATCACCCCGGCCGACTTCGCCTCCGCGCGGTCGTTGGGTTGCACCATCAAGCTGCTGTCCATCTGCGAGCGCGTCACCACCGAGGACGGTCAGGAACGGGTGTCGGCCCGCGTCTACCCGGCGCTGGTGCCGCTGTCGCATCCGTTGGCCACGGTCAACGGCGCGTTCAACGCGGTCGTGGTCGAGGCCGCGGCGGCCGGGCGGCTGATGTTCTACGGTCAGGGCGCGGGCGGCGCCCCCACCGCGTCCGCGGTCACCGGTGACCTGGTGATGGCCGCCCGCAACCGGGTGCTGGGCAGCCGTGGGCCGAAGGAATCCAAGTACGCCCAACTTCCTGTCGCCCCAATGGGTTTGATCTCCACCCGCTACTACGTCAGCATGAACGTCGCCGACAAGCCGGGTGTTCTGTCCACGGTGGCGGCCGAGTTCGCCAAGCGTGAGGTGAGCATCGCCGAGGTTCGCCAGGAGGGCGTGGTGGACGAAGGCGGGCGGCGGGTGGGAGCCCGCGTCGTGGTCGTCACCCACAGCGCCACCGATGCCGCGCTCTCCGAAACCGTCGACGCGCTGGCGGATCTGGATGTCGTGCAGGGCGTCACCAGTGTGCTGCGACTGGAAGAGACCGGCCGATGAGCGTCCCGCGCACCGCCGTGCACCAGCCGTGGCCGGGGTTGATCGCCGCGTACCGGGACCGCCTGCCGATCGGCGATGACTGGACGCCGGTCACCCTCCTCGAAGGCGGCACCCCGCTGATCGCGGCGACGCGCCTTTCCGAGAAGACCGGCTGCACGGTGCATCTCAAGGTCGAGGGCCTCAATCCGACCGGCTCGTTCAAAGACCGGGGCATGACCATGGCGGTCACCGACGCACTGGCGCGCGGCCAGCAGGCCGTGTTGTGCGCGTCGACCGGCAACACCTCCGCGTCGGCGGCGGCGTACGCCGCCCGCGCCGGCATCACCTGCGCGGTGCTCATCCCGCAGGGCAAGATCGCGATGGGCAAGCTGGCACAGGCGGTCATGCACGGCGCCAAGATCATTCAGATCGACGGCAACTTCGACGACTGCCTGGAATTGGCCCGCAAGATGGCCGCGGACTTCCCGACGATCGCGTTGGTCAACTCCGTCAACCCCGTACGCATCGAGGGCCAGAAGACGGCGGCGTTCGAGATCGTCGACGCGCTGGGCGCCGCGCCGGACGTGCACGCCCTCCCGGTCGGCAACGCGGGCAACATCACCGCGTACTGGAAGGGCTACACGGAATACCACCACGACGGCGTGATCGACAAGCTGCCCCGCATGCTGGGCACCCAGGCGGCCGGGGCCGCGCCCCTGGTGCACGGCGCACCGGTCAGCCACCCGGAAACGATCGCGACCGCGATACGCATCGGTGCGCCCGCGTCGTGGGCGGCCGCGGTCAACGCGCAGCAGCAGTCCAACGGCCGGTTCCTGGCCGCCACCGACGACCAGATCCTGGCCGCGTACCACCTGGTGGCCGAGAGCGAGGGCGTGTTCGTCGAACCCGCGTCGGCGGCCAGCATCGCCGGTCTGCTCAAGGCCGTCGATGACGGTTGGGTGGCGCGCGGGTCGACGGTGGTGTGCACGGTGACCGGCAATGGCCTCAAGGACCCGGACACGGCGCTGAGGGATATGCCCACCGTGTCCCCGCTGCCCGTCGATCCGGTGCTCGTCGTCGAGAAGCTGGGGCTGGCGTAAGAAATGACGTCCCAGATGCTGCCCGCCGGGCTGGTGGCAAGCTCCGTGGTGTCGGCGTCCAGCGCCAACCTGGGTCCCGGTTTCGACAGCATCGGCCTGGCGTTGCGTCTCAGCGACGAAATCGTCGTGGAGACAACCGATTCCGGGCTGGAAGTGCTGGTCGAGGGCGAGGGCGCCGCGCAGGTGCCC
This sequence comes from Mycobacterium sp. E3305, assembly GCF_001666785.1. Classification (NCBI taxonomy): domain Bacteria; kingdom Bacillati; phylum Actinomycetota; class Actinomycetes; order Mycobacteriales; family Mycobacteriaceae; genus Mycobacterium; species Mycobacterium sp. E3305. The sequence continues at coordinate 16,288 of NZ_LZJA01000010.1, forward strand.
CGGGGCCCCGAACACCTGGTGGTGCGCGCCATCGAATGCGGGCTGCGGGCCGCGGGCGTCCGGGCCGCGGGCCTGGTGGTCCGCTGCCGCAACGCCATCCCACACTCCCGCGGTCTTGGCTCGTCCGCGGCGGCCGTGGTCGGCGGCCTGGCGGCGGCGAACGGCCTTGTCGCGCAGTGTGATTCGAAACCGCTGAGCGACGCGCAGCTGATTCAGCTGTCCTCGGAGTTCGAGGGCCACCCGGATAACGCCGCCGCCGCCGTGCTGGGCGGTGCGGTGGTGTCCTGGATCGACGCCTCCGGTGACCGGCCACGGTATGCGGCGGTGCCGCTGCGGCTTCACCCCGACATCCGCCTGTACGCGGCCATACCCCAGCAGCGTTCCCTGACCGCGGAGACCCGGGTGCTGCTGCCCGCCCAGGTGAGTCACGACGACGCGCGGTTCAACGTCAGCCGCGCCGCCTTGCTGGTGGTAGCGCTGACCGAACGCCCGGACCTGCTGATGCCGGCCACCGAAGATGTGCTGCATCAACCCCAGCGCGCCCCGGCGATGCCCGGTTCCGCGGAATATTTGCGCCTGTTCCGGCGTCATAACGTGTCGGCGACACTTTCCGGGGCGGGTCCAGCACTGATTGCGCTCAGCACAGCGCCGGAGTTGCCCTCGGAAGTGGTGGAGTACGGGGCCGCCAATGGATTTGCCCTCACTGAGATGACCGCCGGCGAAGGAGTTCGCTGGAGCCCGGGCGTCACAGTCTCCGGTTGATCCACAGCGTGGCCGGAGGGTTTGCTTGCTTCCAACAAAGATGCGGGCTATCCTCGGTTCCGTCCAGCAATCGCAGCATCTGCATCTGCATCCATACTGCCTTGCCGCTAGGACACACCAATTCTTCTCGTGAACGAGGTTCGCCGCTTACTCCGCCGACTAAGGCGATCACCGTTGCACAGTCGATATTTGGGCGCACTCGGCGATTTGCTGAATGCAACGAAACCCCCGGATGACCTGTTCAGCGGGGGAAGAAAGGAAATCCGTGACCGATACGGACCTGTTCACGGCTGACGCGAGCACCGACAGCAATGAGGTGTCGAACACCGTGACCCCAGACACATCCGACGGCAAAATCAATGCCCCTGTTGGCTCCCTGTCCACCATGGTGCTTCCCGAACTGCGCGCGCTGGCTAACGAAGTCGGCGTCAAGGGGACGTCGGGCATGCGCAAGAACGAACTCATCGCCGCCATAAAGGAAATCAGGGGACAGTCCAACGGGACTTCCGCCCCCGCGGCCCCCGAGGAGAGCGGCAAGTCCGACACCGCCGCCCCCGAAGCGCCGGCCGGCGAGGACCACCAGAACGGTTCGACCACCGAAGCGCCCCGACGCGAACGGCGCAGCGCCTCCCGCGAGCCCGGCGCCGCCCGCGGCGGCGACGACTCCGACGGCGAACGCACACGCAATCGTGAGGGCGGGGCCGCCGGCGAGGGGGGCACCCGTCAGGGCGGCAAGCGTGACTCCCAGGGTGAGGAGCGCGGCCAGGATTCCGGCGGCGACCAGAGCGGGGATCAGCAGGGCTCGGGCGGCCAGCAAGGTCGAGGCGGCTCGAACCAGCAAAACCAGCAAGACGACGACGGCGAGGGCCGTCAGGGCCGCCGTGGGCGCCGCTTCCGCGATCGCAGACGCCGCGGTGAGCGGTCCGGCGAAGGGGGCGACACCGAGCTGCGCGAGGACGACGTCGTCCAGCCGGTCGCCGGCATCCTTGACGTGCTCGACAATTACGCGTTCGTCCGCACCTCCGGTTACCTGGCCGGTCCGCACGACGTCTACGTCTCGATGAACATGGTGCGGAAGAACGGCCTGCGCCGCGGCGACGCGGTGACCGGCGCGGTCCGCGTGCCCAAGGACGGCGAACAGCCCAACCAGCGGCAGAAGTTCAACCCGCTGGTCCGCCTGGACAGCGTCAACGGCGGTCCGGTCGAGGACGCGAAAAAGCGCCCCGACTTCAGCAAGCTGACGCCCCTGTACCCCAATCAGCGGCTCCGTCTGGAGACCACCCCGGATCGGCTGACCACCAGGGTCATCGACCTGATCATGCCGATCGGCAAGGGCCAGCGCGCCCTGATCGTGTCCCCGCCCAAGGCGGGTAAGACGACGATCCTGCAGGACATCGCCAACGCGATCACCCGCAACAACCCGGAATGCCACCTCATGGTCGTGCTTGTCGACGAGCGGCCCGAAGAGGTCACCGACATGACCCGCTCGGTCAAGGGCGAGGTCATCGCCTCCACTTTCGACCGGCCGCCGTCGGACCACACGTCGGTCGCCGAGCTGGCGATCGAACGCGCCAAGCGGCTCGTCGAGCAGGGCAAGGACGTCGTGGTGCTGCTTGACTCGATCACCCGCCTCGGCCGCGCCTACAACAACGCGTCACCCGCGTCGGGCCGGATCCTGTCCGGTGGTGTCGACTCCACCGCCCTGTACCCGCCGAAGCGATTCCTGGGTGCGGCACGAAACATCGAGGAAGGCGGATCGCTGACGATCATCGCCACCGCGATGGTCGAGACCGGCTCCACCGGTGACACGGTCATCTTCGAGGAGTTCAAGGGCACCGGTAACGCCGAGCTCAAGCTGGACCGCAAGATCTCCGAGCGACGGGTCTTCCCGGCGGTCGACGTGAACCCCTCCGGTACCCGCAAGGACGAGCTGCTGCTATCGCCGGACGAGTTCGCGATCGTGCACAAGCTGCGCCGCGTGCTGTCGGGCCTGGACTCGCACCAGGCCATCGACCTGCTGATGTCCCAGCTGCGCAAGACGAAGAACAACTACGAGTTCCTGGTGCAGGTCTCCAAGACCACGCCGGGATCGATGGACAACGACTAGCTGGCGGTGGACCGGTCGGTCACGACACATAAACCACGAACAGGACACGCCCACAGACCCCGCAATGGTTTATGTCTCGCGGCAACCGCCGGCCATAGCCGCCGCCCCGCCCCAGCCACGGGAATGCCACAGCGAACCCCGTTGTTTTGGGGGACAGTGGTTGACCTGGCATAATCGACGCTCGACAAGATCGAAGAGGACAGCATGAAATCTGACATTCACCCCGCTTACGGGGAGACCACCGTGCACTGCGGGTGCGGAAACACCTTCACCACCCGCAGCACCAAGCCCGGCGGCAACATCGTCGTCGAGGTGTGCTCGCAGTGCCACCCCTTCTACACCGGCAAGCAGAAGATTCTGGACAGCGGCGGCCGGGTGGCGCGCTTCGAGAAGCGATACGGCAAGCGCAAGGGTGCCGCGGCGGACAACACCGACAAATAGCTGCATTGCCGACGCCCGAACTGTGCACGAAGCACAGGCCGGGCGTCGGTTTGCGTTTGCGGCAATGGGATGCGGCTGAACGGGGCAGGAGGTGAGAGGTGACGCAGCCGATGCAGACGATTGACGTGCTGCTGGCCGAACACGCCGAGCTCGAGCAACGGCTGGCGGATCCCGACCTGCACAGCAATCCCGCCGAGGCGCGCAAGGCCGGTCGCCGGTTCGCCCGGTTGGCCCCGATCGTCGCCACTTATCGCAAGCTGGAGTCGGCGCGCGGCGATCTGGAGACCGCGCGGGAATTGGCCGCCGACGACGACTCTTTCGCCGACGAGGTGACCGAACTCGAGTCGCGGGTCGCCGAATTGGACACCCAATTGACCGACATGCTGGCCCCGCGCGACCCGCATGACGCCGACGACATCGTGCTCGAGGTGAAATCCGGTGAGGGCGGCGAAGAATCCGCATTGTTCGCCGCGGACCTGGCCCGGATGTACATCCGCTACGCCGAGCGACACGGCTGGAACGTCACCGTGCTGGACGAGACCACGTCGGATCTCGGCGGCTACAAGGACGCGACGCTGTCCATCGCCAGCAAGGGTGACTCCGCCGACGGGGTGTGGTCGCGAATGAAGTTCGAGGGTGGGGTGCACCGGGTGCAGCGCGTCCCGGTGACGGAATCCCAAGGCAGGGTGCACACTTCGGCGGCCGGCGTGCTGGTCTATCCCGAGCCCGAAGAAGTGGGTGAGGTCCAGATCGACGAGTCGGATCTGCGCATCGACGTGTACCGCTCGTCCGGCAAGGGCGGGCAGGGTGTGAACACCACCGACTCTGCGGTCCGCATCACGCACCTGCCCACCGGGATCGTGGTGACCTGCCAGAACGAACGCTCGCAACTGCAGAACAAGACGCGCGCGTTGCAGGTGCTGGCCGCTCGCCTGCAGGCCCTGGCCGAAGAACAGGCGCTGGCCGACGCGTCGGCCGATCGAGCCAGCCAGATTCGGACCGTGGACCGCAGCGAACGAATCCGCACCTACAACTTTCCGGAGAACCGGATCACCGACCACCGGATCGGTTACAAGGCGCACAATCTCGATCAGGTGCTCGACGGGGACCTCGACGCGATGTTCGATGCGTTGGGCGCCGCCGACAAACAATCCCGGCTGCAACAGGCATGAGTGCCGTGCGGCGCGCGATCGATTCCGCTGCGGCGACGCTCGCCGAAGCGGGGATCGCCTCCGCCCGCTGGGATGCCGAGGAGCTGGCCGCGCACGTGACGGGAACCGAGCGCGGCCGGCTGGCCCTGCTCGATTCGCCCGGCGACGACTTCTTCAGCCGCTACCGCGATGTCGTGGCCGCGCGCTCGCGGCGGGTGCCGTTGCAGCATCTCACCGGGACGGCCGCGTTCGGGCCGCTGATGCTGCAGGTCGGCCCCGGCGTCTTCATACCGCGCCCGGAAACCGAAGCCCTCTTGGCGTGGATCAGCCAACAACGCCTCCCTTCCCGGCCCGTGATCGTCGACCTGTGCACCGGATCCGGCGCGTTGGCGGTGGCGCTGGCTCAGTTGAACCCTGGGGCACGGATCATCGCCGTCGACGACTCGGAGGCCGCCCTCGAGTTCGCGCGCCGCAACGCGGCGGGCACGGCGGTCGAACTCGTGCGGGCCGACGTCACCGTGCCCCGCCTCCTGCCGGAACTGGACGGCGGTGTCGACGTGGTGGTGGCCAACCCGCCCTACGTCCCCGACGTCGCACCCGTGGAACCTGAAGTGGCCCAACATGATCCACACCACGCCGTGTTCGGCGGCCCGGACGGGATGGCGGTGATCGGCCCGATCGTCGAGCTGGCCGGGCGCTGGCTGCGTCCGGGTGGCGTCTTCGCCGTCGAACACGACGACACCACCTCGGCGGAGACCGTCGAATTGGTCCGCAGGACAGCGCTTTTCGGAGAAATCGCGAAGCGTAAAGACCTGGCCGGCCGGCCGCGATTCGTGACGGCCCGAAGGAGTGGCGCCGGTGAGTGAAGTCTTCGACTGCGCCGATCCCGACCGGCGTGCGCGCGGAATCGCCTCGGCGGCGGGCGCCATCAAGGGTGGCCGCCTGGTCGTCATGCCGACGGACACCGTGTACGGCGTCGGCGCCGATGCCTTCAACAGCGCCGCCGTGACGGCCCTGCTCTCCGCGAAGGGCCGCGGCCGGGACATGCCGGTCGGCGTGCTGGTCGGCTCCTGGCACACCATCGAGGGCCTGGTCTACACCATGCCGGGCGGGGCCCGCGAGCTGATCCGCGCGTTCTGGCCGGGCGCGCTGAGCCTGGTGGTGACGCAGGCGCCGTCGCTGCAATGGGACCTCGGCGACGCCCGCGGCACCGTGATGCTGCGGATGCCGCTGCACCCGGTGGCCATCGAGCTGTTGCGCGAGGTGGGACCCATGGCGGTATCCAGCGCGAACGTTTCCGGCCGCCCGCCTGCGGTCGACGCCGGCGAGGCCCGAGAACAGCTCGGCGACCTCGTCGACGTCTACCTCGACGCGGGACCGGCCGAGCAACAGGCCGCTTCGACGATCGTCGACCTGACCGGTGCCGCCCCGCGCATCCTGCGACCCGGTCCGGTGAGCGCCGCACGGATCGCCGAAGTGCTCGGAGTGGATCCCGAAAGCCTGACCGCCCAGGCCTGACCGGAGCGGTTCTGTCGTTGCCAGGTTGGTGCAGTACGGTCTCGACGTGTCCAGCGACCCGGCCAGCGACGTAGCCAACCTCGCCAATGGCCTGCTCGCCCTGGCTGACCGCGGCGCCGGTGTCCCGCTGCGCGAGCTTGCCCTCGTGGGGCTGACCGCCGCGATCATCACGTACTTTGCGACCGGTCCCGTGCGGGTGCTCGCCACCCGGCTCGGGGCCGTCGCCTATCCGCGGGAACGCGACGTGCACGTGACCCCGACCCCGCGCATGGGCGGGCTGGCGATGTTCCTCGGTGTCATCTCGGCCGTCTTCCTGGCGTCGCAGCTTCCTGCGCTGACCCGCGGCTTCGTCTATTCGACGGGCATGCCGGCGGTGCTGGTGGCCGGCGCGGTGATCATGGGCATCGGGCTCATCGACGACCGCTGGGGCCTGGACGCCCTGACGAAGTTCGCCGGCCAGATCACCGCAGCCAGCGTGCTGGTCACCATGGGCGTGGCCTGGAGCGTCCTCTACATCCCGATCGGCGGAGTCGGCACCATCGTGCTGGACCAGGCGTCGTCGATCCTGCTCACGTTGGCGCTGACGGTGTCCATCGTGAACGCGATGAACTTCGTCGACGGGCTGGACGGACTGGCGGCGGGGCTCGGGCTGATCACCGCGCTGGCGATCTGCATGTTCTCGGTCGGCCTGCTGCGCGACCACGGCGGTGATGTTCTCTTCTATCCGCCCGCCGTGATCTCCGTGGTGCTCGCGGGGGCCTGTCTGGGATTCCTGCCGCACAACTTTCACCGCGCCAAGATCTTCATGGGTGATTCCGGTTCGATGCTGATCGGCCTGATGCTCGCCGCCGCCTCGACCACCGCCGCCGGCCCCGTCTCACAGAACGCCTACGGAGCGCGCGACGTGTTCGCCCTGTTGTCACCTTTCCTGCTGGTGGTCGCGGTCATGTTCGTGCCGATGCTGGATTTGCTGCTGGCGATCGTGCGCCGTACCCGCGCGGGCCGCAGCGCGTTCAGCCCCGACAAGATGCACCTGCACCACCGCCTGCTGCAGATCGGCCATTCCCACCGCCGCGTGGTGCTGCTGATCTACCTCTGGGTGGGCATTGTCGCGTTCGGAGCGGCCAGCACGATTTTCTTCAATCCGCGCGACACCGCCGCGGTGATGCTGGGCGCCATCGTGGTCGCCGGCATCGCGACCGCGATCCCGTTGATGCGCCGGCGGGAAGAGTACGAAGACGACGACTACGACAGCTAGTAGTAGTGGGGTTCGCCGTATGGTACGGTGCAGGTAGAAGCCCAAAAAGCCGCACAGATTGCCGGTCCGTCGGACGCCGTTTCGATCGGGTCGGCTGAGGACTCGCGTCGGGTGATACCCCTTGGGTGGATCCACTGTGACGTGCGATACGCTCGGCGGGCCACCGATCAGTCGGTCGGGGGACTCCCGCTCTACCAACTTGGGATTGAGGTGCTGCAGTGACGACACCAGCGCAGGACGCGCCGTTGGTGTTCCCCTCTGTTGCGTTCCGACCGGTCCGCCTGTTGGTGCTCAGCATCGCCGTCACCGCGGCGGCCGTCGTCGCCGCCGGACTGACCGGTCACCTCATGGTCGGGGTGTTCTTCGGCGTCGGGTTGCTGCTTGGTTTGCTCAATGCCCTTCTGGTGCGTCGTTCCGTCGCGTCGATCACCGCCAAAGAGCATCCGATGAAAAGCACGATGGCGCTGAATTCGGCCACCCGGCTGGCCGTCATCACCGTCATCGGGCTGGTCATCGCCTACATCTTCCGGCCCGCGGGCCTGGGCGTCGTGTTCGGCTTGGCGCTGTTCCAGATCTTGCTGGTGGCATCGACGGCTCTTCCGGTCTGGAAGAAGCTGCGCGCCGGCGACTGGGCAGACGACGCGGGCGGCGCGCTGGCGGGATCGGAAGGAACGGAAGGAAAGAACGGCACCGATGACTGAGACGACGTTCCTGGCCGCCGCGATCGAGGTTGGCGAGCACAACCAAGCCAAGTGGCTCGGGTTGACCGTCAACACCGACACGATCCTGTCGACCGCGATCGCCGCGGTGATCGTCCTGGCGCTTGCCTTCTTCCTGCGCGCGAAGATCACGTCGACCGGCGTCCCCAGCGGTGTGCAGTTGTTCTGGGAAGCCATCACCGTCCAGATGCGCGATCAGATCGAGAGTGCGGTCGGGATGCGGATCGCGCCATTCGTATTGCCTTTGGCCGTCACCATTTTCGTGTTCATTCTGATCTCCAACTGGCTGTCGGTGCTTCCGCTGCAATACACCGACAAGTCCGGGCACACCACCGAGTTGCTGAAGTCCGCGGCCGCAGACATCAATTACGTTCTGGCCCTGGCGCTGTTCGTGTTCGTCTGCTACCACGTGGCGGGCATCTGGCGCCGCGGCATCGTCGGCCACCCGCTCGCCGTGCTCAAGGGCCACGTGGCGTTCCTGGCGCCGATCAACCTGGTCGAAGAGCTCGCCAAACCGATCTCGTTGTCGCTCCGACTTTTCGGCAACATCTTCGCCGGCGGCATCCTGGTCGCGCTGATCGCGCTCTTCCCCCCGTACATCATGTGGGCGCCCAACGCGATCTGGAAGGCTTTCGACCTCTTCGTCGGGGCGATCCAGGCGTTCATCTTCTCGATCTTGACGATCCTCTACTTCAGCCAAGCCATGGAGATCGAGGAGCATCATGACTGAGACCATCATGTATTGCTTTGTCCCACACACCATTACAGAGGCCTGGTAGACCACTACCAGCTATCAAGGAGGATAAGAATGGCTCTGGACCCCCAAGTCGCTGCCGCTGCGCTCATCGGCGGTGGACTCATCATGGGCGGTGGCGCGATCGGCGCCGGTATCGGTGACGGTATTGCCGGTAACGCGCTGGTCTCCGGCATCGCCCGCCAGCCCGAGGCGCAAGGTCGGCTGTTCACGCCGTTCTTCATCACCGTTGGTCTGGTCGAGGCCGCGTACTTCATCAACCTGGCCTTCATGGCGCTGTTCGTCTTCGCCACACCCGTCGGCACCTAATTCGCTGTGATGGGTGACGCGAGTCTGAGCGTTCTGGCATCCAGCCAGGTGATGGCCGAGGGAGGCAACAACTTCCTCGTTCCCAACGGCACGTTCTTCTTTGTGCTGGCCATCTTCCTGATCGTGCTGGCCGTCATCGGCACCTTCGTGGTGCCGCCGGTCATGCGGGTGTTGCGCGAGCGCGACAACATGGTTGCCAAGACGGCCGCCGACAACAAGAAGGCGACCGAGCAGTTCGACGCCGCCAAGGCTGACTATGAGGAAGCCCTGACGGAGGCCCGGGTCCAGGCGTCGTCGTTGCGCGACAACGCCCGCGCCGAAGGCCGTAAGGTGGTCGAAGACGCGCGCGCCCGTGCCGAGCAGCAGGTGATGTCGACGTTGCAAATGGCATCCGAGCAATTGAAGCGGGAAAGAGACGCCGTGGAACTGGATTTGCGCGCCAACGTGGCGGGCATGTCGGCGAAGCTGGCCAGCCGGATCCTCGGCGTCGAGGTGGCCCCGGCCACCACGGCCGCGTCCGCAACCGGGAAATCTGGACGGTAATCGCGCATGTCGACTTTCATCGGGCAGTTGATCGGATTCGCGGCCATCGTGCTTCTGGTCGTGCGGTACGTCGTGCCGCCGGTGCGTCGTCTGATGGCTGCTCGCCAGGAGGCCGTGCGCCAGCAGCTGAAAGACTCTGCGGCAGCGGCGGATCGGCTGAAAGAGTCGACCACGGCCCATAGCAACGCCGTGGAATCCGCCAAGTCCGAAGCCGAACGGCTCGTCGAAGAAGCCCAAACCGACGCCGGGCGCATCGCCGAGCAGTTCCGGATCCAGGCCGACTCGGAATCCGAACGCATCACCACGCAGGGCGGCCGCCAGGTCGAACTGCTGCGGACACAGCTCAGCCGCCAGCTCCGCCTGGAACTCGGCCACGAGGCGGTACGCCAGGCGGGCGAGTTGGTGCGGAACTATGTCGCGGACCCGGAACAGCAGTCCGGCACCGTCGATCGGTTCCTGGACGACCTCGAAGCGATGGCCCCGGCGCCCGCCGAGGTCGAGTACCCACTGTTGGCAAAGATGCGCTCCGCCAGTCGGGTGGCAGTGGCCGGCCTGGCGGAGCGGTTCGGCGACATCGCCAAAAACCTTGACAACAAAGCGCTTTCTACCCTCTCGTCGGAGCTTGTTTCGGTCGCCGAAATGCTGGACCGGGAGATCGTCGTCACCCGGTACTTGACCGTGCCCGCCGAGGACGCGGCCCCCCGCGTCCGGCTGATCGAGCGGCTGGTCTCCGGCAAGGTTTCCGACGCCACGCTCGACGTCCTGCGTCTGGCCGTGTCGGAACGCTGGTCGGCCAACTCCGATCTGGGCGACGCGATCGAGCACATCTCGCGGCAGGCGTTGCTCGAAGTCGCCGAACGGGAGAACAAGGTCGACGACGTCGAAGACCAGCTCTTCCGGTTCGCCCGCATCCTGGACGCGCAGCCGCGACTCGCCATCCTGTTTGGCGACTACGGCGTGCCCGTGGAAGGCCGGATCGACCTGCTGCGCAAGGTGCTTGACAGCGCCAGCGGCAGGGTCGACCCGATCGTCGTGGCGCTGCTGACCCAGACCGTCCAACTGCTGCGGGGCGAGTCGGCCGAGGAGGCCATCCAGTTCTTGGCGAAAGTCGCGGTGGCACGCCGCGGCGAGATCGTCGCGCAGGTCAGTGCGGCCGCCGAACTCAGCGACGCCCAGCGGTCTCGCCTCACCGACGTGCTCGGCCGCATCTACGGCCATCCGGTGACGGTGCAGCTGCAGACCTCCGAGGAGCTGCTGGGCGGCCTGCTCATCTCCGTGGCGGACGAAGTGATTGACGGGACACTCGCTTCGCGCCTCGCCGCTGCCCAGGCCCAATTGCCCGACTGACCCAACCACTCCCCATAACCACACGCGAACCACGATCAAGTAGGAAGACGAAAAGCCATGGCCGAGTTGACAATCTCCGCTGATGACATCCAGAGCGCCATCGAGGAGTACGTAGGCTCTTTCACCTCCGACACCTCCCGCGAAGAGGTCGGCACCGTCGTCGAGGCCGGGGACGGCATCGCGCACGTCGAAGGCCTGCCCTCCGTCATGACCCAGGAACTGCTCGAGTTCCCGGGTGGGGTCCTGGGCGTCGCGCTGAACCTCGACGAGCACAGCGTCGGCGCGGTGATCCTGGGTGACTTCGAGAAAATCGAAGAGGGCCAACAGGTCAAGCGCACCGGCGAGGTGCTGTCCGTTCCCGTCGGCGACGCCTTCCTGGGGCGCGTCGTCAACCCACTCGGTCACCCCATCGACGGTCGCGGAGACATCGACACCGACATTCGCCGCGCGCTGGAGATCCAGGCGCCGTCGGTGGTGCAGCGGCAAAGCGTGAGCGAGCCGCTGCAGACCGGCATCAAGGCCATCGACGCGATGACCCCGATCGGTCGCGGCCAGCGGCAGCTGATCATCGGCGACCGCAAGACCGGCAAGACCGCCGTCTGCGTCGACACCATCCTCAACCAGCGCGAGAACTGGGAGAGCGGCGACGAGAAGAAGCAGGTCCGCTGCGTGTACGTGGCGATCGGCCAGAAGGGCACCACGATCGCCTCGGTCCGGCGGGCGCTCGAAGAGGGCGGCGCGATGGACTACACCACCATCGTCGCGGCCCCGGCTTCCGACTCCGCCGGCTTCAAATGGCTTGCGCCGTACACCGGTTCGGCGATCGCCCAGCACTGGATGTACGACGGCAAGCACGTGCTGATCGTGTTCGACGACCTGAGCAAGCAGGCGGAGGCGTACCGCGCGATCTCGCTGCTGCTGCGCCGTCCGCCGGGCCGCGAGGCCTACCCCGGTGACGTGTTCTACCTGCACTCGCGCCTGCTGGAGCGCTGCGCGAAGCTTTCCGATGACCTCGGGGGCGGCTCGCTTACCGGTCTGCCGATCATCGAGACGAAGGCCAACGACATCTCGGCCTACATCCCGACCAACGTCATCTCGATCACCGACGGGCAGTGCTTCCTGGAATCCGATCTGTTCAACCAGGGTGTGCGTCCCGCCATCAACGTCGGTGTGTCGGTGTCCCGCGTGGGTGGTGCGGCTCAGATCAAGGCCATGAAAGAGGTCGCCGGCTCGCTGCGTCTGGACCTGTCGCAGTACCGCGAGCTGGAATCGTTCGCGGCCTTCGCCTCGGACCTGGACGCGACGTCGAAGGCGCAGCTCGAGCGCGGCGAACGGCTGGTCGAGCTGCTCAAGCAGCCGCAGTACCAGCCGATGCCCGTTGAGGAGCAGGTGGTTTCGATCTTCCTGGGTACCGGCGGTCACCTGGACTCGGTGCCCGTGGAGGACGTCAGGCGCTTCGAAACCGAACTGCTGGACCACATGCGGGCCTCGGAAGAGAACTTCCTGGCCGGCGTCCGCGACAGCGGCAAGCTCTCCGAAGAGGGCGAGAACCAGCTGACCGAGATCATCAACAACTTCAAGAAGGGCTTCGCGGCCACCGGCGGCGGCTCGGTGGTGCCCGACGAGCACGTCGAGCCCCTGGACGAAGAAGACCTCGAAAAGGAGTCGGTCCAGGTCAAGAAGGAGAAGCCGAAGGACAAGAAGGACGCCAAGAGCGGCTCCGGCAAGGACAAGAAGTAGCTAACAATGGCTGCCACACTTCGCGAACTACGCGGCCGGATTCGCTCGGCGGGGTCGATCAAGAAGATCACCAAGGCCCAGGAGATGATCGCGACGTCGCGCATCGGCAAGGCGCAGGCCCGGCTCGAAGCGGCCAGGCCCTACGCCTTTCAGATCACCTCGATGCTGACCACGCTGTCGTCCGAAGCCGCCCTGGACCACCCGTTGTTGGTCGAACGGGAAGAACCCAAGCGGGCCGGCGTCCTGGTGGTGTCCTCCGATCGTGGGCTGTGCGGCGCCTACAACTCGAGCATCTTCCGCCGGTCCGAGGAGCTGTTCTCCCTGTTGAGGGAGGAAGGCAAGACCCCGGTCGTATACACGGTTGGCCGGAAGGCGCAGAACTACTTCAAGTTCCGCAACTGGGACATCACCGACTCGTGGACCGGCTTCTCCGAGCAACCCAAGTACGAGAACGCCGCGGAGATCGCCGAAACCCTGGTCGAGACGTTCATGAAGGGCGCCGGTGACGACGAGTCGGCCGACGATCAGGGCGTCGACGAACTGCACATCGTCTACTCGGAATTCAAATCGATGATGTCGCAGGCCGCGGTGGCCCACCGCATCGCTCCGCTGGTCGTCGAGTACGTCGAGGACACCGAGGAACTGCACACGTTGTACTCGTTCGAGCCGGACGCGACAACGCTTTTCGAGTCGCTGCTGCCGCGGTACGTGACGACCCGCGTCTACGCCGCGCTGCTCGAATCGGCGGCGTCGGAGCTCGCGTCGCGCCAGCGGGCGATGAAGTCCGCGACCGACAACGCGGATGACCTGATCAAGGAACTGACGCTGATGGCGAACCGCGAGCGGCAGGCTCAGATCACCCAAGAGATCAGCGAAATCGTCGGTGGTGCAAACGCACTCGCCGACGCTCAGTAGCACACGAGGAAGAGAAGAAGAATATGGCTGCTACTACTGGAACCGCAGAGAAGACCGACAAGTCCACCAAGTCCGAGACCAGCGGCCGCGTGGTGCGGATCACCGGCCCCGTGGTCGACGTCGAGTTCCCGCGTGGATCCGTACCGGAACTGTTCAACGCCCTCAACGCGGAGATCACGTTCGAGGAACTCAAGAAGACGCTCACGTTGGAGGTCGCACAGCACCTCGGCGACAACCTGGTCCGCACGATCTCGTTGCAGCCCACCGACGGGCTGGTCCGTGGCGTCGAGGTGACCGACAGCGGTAAGCCGATCTCGGTGCCGGTCGGCCAGGACGTCAAGGGCCACGTCTTCAATGCGCTGGGCGACTGCCTGGACAAGCCGGGATACGGCGAGGACTTCGAGCACTGGTCGATCCACCGCAAGCCGCCGGCCTTCGAGGAGCTCGAGCCCCGCACCGAGATGCTCGAGACCGGGTTGAAGGTCGTCGACCTGCTCACCCCGTACGTGCGTGGCGGCAAGATCGCGCTGTTCGGCGGTGCCGGCGTGGGCAAGACCGTGCTGATCCAGGAGATGATCAACCGTATCGCCCGGAACTTCGGTGGTACTTCGGTTTTCGCCGGCGTCGGCGAGCGCACCCGCGAGGGCAACGACCTGTGGGTCGAGCTCAAAGAGGCCGACGTGCTCAAGGACACCGCGCTGGTGTTCGGTCAGATGGACGAGCCGCCCGGCACCCGTATGCGGGTGGCCCTGTCGGCGCTGACGATGGCCGAGTGGTTCCGCGACGAGGCCGGCCAGGACGTGCTGCTGTTCATCGACAACATCTTCCGGTTCACCCAGGCCGGATCCGAGGTCTCCACGCTGCTCGGCCGGATGCCGTCCGCGGTGGGTTACCAGCCCACGCTCGCCGATGAAATGGGTGAGCTGCAGGAGCGCATCACCTCGACGCGGGGCCGCTCGATCACCTCGATGCAGGCCGTCTACGTGCCCGCCGACGACTACACCGACCCCGCGCCGGCAACCACGTTCGCCCACCTGGACGCGACCACCGAGCTGTCGCGTTCGGTGTTCTCCAAGGGCATCTTCCCGGCGGTGGACCCGCTGGCGTCGAGCTCGACCATCCTGGACCCGAGTGTGGTCGGCGACGAGCACTACCGCGTCGCTCAGGAAGTCATCCGAATCCTGCAGCGGTACAAGGACCTTCAGGACATCATCGCCATCCTCGGTATCGACGAGTTGTCCGAAGAGGACAAGCAGCTGGTGCAGCGCGCGCGGCGCATCGAGCGGTTCCTCTCGCAGAACATGATGGCGGCCGAGCAGTTCACCGGCCAGCCGGGTTCCACCGTGCCGCTGAAGGAGACCATCGAGGCGTTCGACCGACTGTCCAAGGGCGACTTCGACCACATCCCCGAACAGGCCTTCTTCCTGATCGGCGGCCTGGACGACCTGGCCAAGAAGGCCGAAGGCTTCGGCGCCAAGTTGGACTCCTGAGGACCGAGCGCTAAGGCTCTGAAAGGCTCTGTGGCATGGCCGAATTGAACGTCGAGATAGTCGCCGTCGACCGCAAGATCTGGTCGGGTGAGGCAACGTTCTTGTTCACCCGCACCACCGTCGGCGAGATCGGCATCCTGCCCCGGCACATCCCGGTCGTGGCCCAGTTGGTCGACGACGCGATGGTGCGCGTCGAGCGCGAAGGCGAAGACGATCTGCGGGTCGCCATCGAAGGCGGGTTCCTGTCGGTCACCGAGGAGACGGTGACCGTGTTGGCCGAGTCCGCCGCGTTCGAGTCCGAGATCGACGAAAGCGCCGCCAGGGAGGATTCGGAGTCCGACGACCCCCGGATCGCGGCGCGGGGGCGCGGCAGGTTGCGCGCCGTCGGCGCGATCGACTAGCCGCCTCGGACAAGACGATGAGCGCGCCCATGGTCGGCATGGTCGTGCTCGTTGTCGTCCTGGCGGGCGCGGTTGTCGCGCTGAGCTATCGGTTGTGGAAGCTGCGCCAGGGCGGCACCGCGGGGATCATGCGCGACATTCCCGCGGTCGGGGGCCACGGCTGGCGGCACGGCGTGATTCGTTACCGCGGCGGTGAGGCCGCGTTCTACCGGCTCTCCAGCCTGCGGCTGTGGCCGGACCGGCGGCTCAGCCGCAGGGGAGTGGAGATCGTGGCGCGGCGCGCACCGCGCGGGGACGAGTTCGACATCATGACCGACGAGATCGTCGTGGTGGAGCTGCGTGACACGACGCAGGACCGCAGGACCGGCTACGAGATCGCCCTGGACAAGGGCGCTTTGACGGCGTTCCTGTCGTGGCTGGAGTCCCGCCCGTCGCCGCGCGCCCGTCGTCGCAGCGTCTAGGGTTTGGCGCCAAGCTAACTCGCGCTGGGCGCGCCGCCACCGGGTTTCCAGAGCACGTCGCCGTTGGGGTTCGCCGCGCGCGCGAGGATGAAAAGTAGATCCGAAAGGCGGTTCAGGTACTTCGCCGGCAGGACGTTGACCTGCTGCGGCGCGGCGTCGATGGCCGCCCACGCCGACCGTTCCGCGCGACGGACGATCGTGCGGGCGACGTGCAGCAGCGCCGAAAGCGGCGAACCACCAGGCAGCACAAAGGAATTCAGCGCCGGCAGCTTCTCGTTATATTTGTCACACCAGCCCTCGAGCCGGTCGATGTAGGGCTGGGTGACCCGAAGCGGGGGATGCTCGGGGTTCTGCACCACCGGCGTCGACAGGTCCGCGCCGGCGTCGAACAGGTCGTTCTGGATCTGCCGCAGCACGCCTGCGATTTCCTCGTCGGGCTCACCCAGGGCGATCGCCACCCCGATCGCCGAGTTCGCCTCGTCACAATCCGCGTAGGCGACCAGGCGGGGATCGTTCTTGGAGACCCGCGAAAAGTCGCTCAACCCCGTCGTGCCGTCGTCACCGGTCCGGGTATAGATGCGGGTCAGGTGTATCGCCATGAGCAAGACGGTACTGCGGTGCGCGGCGGCGCCGTGGCTCGGCTCACGCCTTGACTCGCCCCTCGCCGCTTCGCGGCTAGGGGTGCCCCCACCTCGCTCCGCCGCGCGGAGCGCATCATCGTCACGCGGGCTGACTGACAACCCGATACCGCTTCACTAGACTGACGCGGGTGGCAGAGCGATTCGTGGTGACCGGCGGCAACCGGTTGTCCGGCGAAGTCGCAGTGGGGGGCGCCAAGAACAGCGTGCTCAAGCTGATGGCTGCGGCGCTGTTGGCCGAAGGCACCAGCACCATCACCAACTGCCCCGACATCCTCGATGTGCCGTTGATGGCCGAGGTGTTGCGCGGCCTGGGCGCCACCGTCGAGCTCGACGGCGACGTCGCCCGGATCACCTCACCCGACGAGCCGAAGTACGACGCGGACTTTGCCGCGGTGCGACAGTTCCGGGCGTCGGTCTGCGTGCTCGGGCCGCTGGTCGGCCGCTGCAAGCGGGCCCGGGTCGCGCTGCCGGGTGGTGACGCGATCGGGTCCAGGCCGCTGGACATGCATCAGGCGGGGCTGCGCCAGCTGGGCGCCCAATGCAACATCGAGCACGGCTGCGTCGTCGCCCAGGCCGACACGTTGCGCGGTGCGGAGATCCAGCTCGAGTTCCCGTCGGTGGGCGCCACCGAAAACATCCTGATGGCCGCCGTGCTGGCCGAGGGCGTCACGACGATTCACAACGCCGCGCGCGAACCCGACGTCGTGGACCTGTGCACGATGTTGAATCAGATGGGCGCGCAGGTCGAAGGTGCCGGTTCGCCGACGATGACCATCACCGGCGTCCCGCGGCTACACCCCACCGAGCATCGCGTGATCGGGGACCGCATCGTCGCCGCCACCTGGGGTATCGCCGCCGCCATGACCAGGGGCGACATCTCGGTGACGGGCGTCGACCCGGCCCACCTTCAGGTGGTGCTGCACAAGCTGCACGACGCCGGCGCGACGGTCACCCAAACGGACAACAGCTTTCGGATCACCCAGTACGAGCGGCCCAAGGCCGTCAACGTCGCGACCCTGCCGTTCCCCGGATTTCCCACCGACCTGCAGCCGATGGCGATCGCGCTGGCGTCGATCGCCGACGGGACGTCGATGATCACGGAAAACGTCTTCGAGGCGCGTTTCCGTTTCGTCGAAGAAATGATCCGGCTGGGTGCCGACGCGCGCACGGACGGCCACCACGCGGTCGTGCGAGGCCTGCCGCAATTGTCCAGCGCCCCGGTGTGGTGTTCCGATATCCGCGCCGGCGCCGGCCTGGTGTTGGCGGGGCTCGTCGCCGACGGTGACACCGAGGTTCACGACGTCTTCCACATCGATCGCGGCTACCCGTTGTTCGTCGAAAACCTGGCGATTTTGGGAGCGGAGATCGAGCGGGTAGAGTAACCAAAGTCAGTGCCCCGCAGGGGCGGTCGCCACACCAGGCGACCGACACCCCGGGCGCTTGACTCCCTCGCTGGATTGGTACTAGCCTGGCATGGCTGCTCCCGAAACGGTCTTCCGAAGACCAAAACTGGGAGTTGACTCCACTGCCGGACTTGTATTAAGCTGGCAGGGTTGCCCCAAAACGGGCGAAACAAGTGTTGTTTGAGAACTCAATAGTGTGTTTGGTCTTTTTATTTGTTGTTGTTTTTTTGGCCATACCTAGCACTCCCCGTGTGTGGGTATGGCAATTTTTGATGCCAGTTATTTGGTGTCTTTTTGTTAGGTCAGATTTTCTCTGATTTGAAATTCACCTCGTTCTGCGAGGAGATTTTGTTTGGAGAGTTTGATCCTGGCTCAGGACGAACGCTGGCGGCGTGCTTAACACATGCAAGTCGAACGGAAAGGCCTCTTCGGAGGTACTCGAGTGGCGAACGGGTGAGTAACACGTGGGCAATCTGCCCTGCACTTCGGGATAAGCCTGGGAAACTGGGTCTAATACCGGATAGGACCACTTGGCGCATGCCTTGTGGTGGAAAGCTTTGCGGTGTGGGATGGGCCCGCGGCCTATCAGCTTGTTGGTGGGGTGATGGCCTACCAAGGCGACGACGGGTAGCCGGCCTGAGAGGGTG
Organism: Mycobacterium sp. E3305; assembly: GCF_001666785.1. Lineage (NCBI taxonomy): Bacteria > Bacillati > Actinomycetota > Actinomycetes > Mycobacteriales > Mycobacteriaceae > Mycobacterium > Mycobacterium sp. E3305. The sequence continues at coordinate 34,895 of NZ_LZJA01000010.1, forward strand.
TCCGGCCACACTGGGACTGAGATACGGCCCAGACTCCTACGGGAGGCAGCAGTGGGGAATATTGCACAATGGGCGCAAGCCTGATGCAGCGACGCCGCGTGGGGGATGACGGCCTTCGGGTTGTAAACCTCTTTCACCATCGACGAAGGCTCACTTTGTGAGTTGACGGTAGGTGGAGAAGAAGCACCGGCCAACTACGTGCCAGCAGCCGCGGTAATACGTAGGGTGCGAGCGTTGTCCGGAATTACTGGGCGTAAAGAGCTCGTAGGTGGTTTGTCGCGTTGTTCGTGAAATCTCACGGCTTAACTGTGAGCGTGCGGGCGATACGGGCAGACTAGAGTACTGCAGGGGAGACTGGAATTCCTGGTGTAGCGGTGGAATGCGCAGATATCAGGAGGAACACCGGTGGCGAAGGCGGGTCTCTGGGCAGTAACTGACGCTGAGGAGCGAAAGCGTGGGGAGCGAACAGGATTAGATACCCTGGTAGTCCACGCCGTAAACGGTGGGTACTAGGTGTGGGTTTCCTTCCTTGGGATCCGTGCCGTAGCTAACGCATTAAGTACCCCGCCTGGGGAGTACGGCCGCAAGGCTAAAACTCAAAGGAATTGACGGGGGCCCGCACAAGCGGCGGAGCATGTGGATTAATTCGATGCAACGCGAAGAACCTTACCTGGGTTTGACATGCACAGGACGCGTCTAGAGATAGGCGTTCCCTTGTGGCCTGTGTGCAGGTGGTGCATGGCTGTCGTCAGCTCGTGTCGTGAGATGTTGGGTTAAGTCCCGCAACGAGCGCAACCCTTGTCTCATGTTGCCAGCGGGTAATGCCGGGGACTCGTGAGAGACTGCCGGGGTCAACTCGGAGGAAGGTGGGGATGACGTCAAGTCATCATGCCCCTTATGTCCAGGGCTTCACACATGCTACAATGGCCGGTACAAAGGGCTGCGATGCCGCAAGGTTAAGCGAATCCTTTTAAAGCCGGTCTCAGTTCGGATCGGGGTCTGCAACTCGACCCCGTGAAGTCGGAGTCGCTAGTAATCGCAGATCAGCAACGCTGCGGTGAATACGTTCCCGGGCCTTGTACACACCGCCCGTCACGTCATGAAAGTCGGTAACACCCGAAGCCAGTGGCCTAACCCTTGGGAGGGAGCTGTCGAAGGTGGGATCGGCGATTGGGACGAAGTCGTAACAAGGTAGCCGTACCGGAAGGTGCGGCTGGATCACCTCCTTTCTAAGGAGCACCACGAAAAGCACTCCAATTGGTGGGGTGCGAGCCGTGAGGGGTTCTCGCCTGTAGTGGGCGGGGGCCGGGTGCACAACAGCAAATGATTGCCAGACACACTATTGGGCCCTGAGACAACACTCGGCCAGTCCGTGTGGTGTCCCTCCATCTTGGTGGTGGGGTGTGGTGTTTGAGTATTGGATAGTGGTTGCGAGCATCTAGACGGATGCGTTGCCGGCAACGGTGGCGTGTTCGTCAAAATGTGTAATTTCTTTTAAAACTCTTGTGTGTAAGTAAGTGTCTAAGGGCGCATGGTGGATGCCTTGGCATCGAGAGCCGATGAAGGACGTGGGAGGCTGCGATATGCCTCGGGGAGCTGTCAACCGAGCATTGATCCGAGGATTTCCGAATGGGGAAACCCAGCACGAGTCATGTCGTGTTACCCGTATCTGAATATATAGGGTGCGGGAGGTAACGCGGGGAAGTGAAACATCTCAGTACCCGTAGGAGAAGAAAACAATTGTGATTCCGTCAGTAGTGGCGAGCGAACGCGGAACAGGCTAAACCGCATGCATGGATAACCGGGTAGGGGTTGTGTGTGCGGGGTTGTGGGATTGATATGTCTCAGCTCTACCTGGCTGAGGGGTAGTCAGAAAGTGTCGTGGTTAGCGGAAGTGGCCTGGGACGGCCCGCCGTAGACGGTGAAAGCCCGGTACGCGAAAACCCGGCACCTGCCTTATATTAACACCCGAGTAGCAGCGGGCCCGTGGAATCTGCTGTGAATCTGCCGGGACCACCCGGTAAGCCTAAATACTTCTCGATGACCGATAGCGGATTAGTACCGTGAGGGAATGGTGAAAAGTACCCCGGGAGGGGAGTGAAAGAGTACCTGAAACCGTGTGCCTACAATCCGTCAGAGCCTCCTTGTGGGGTGATGGCGTGCCTTTTGAAGAATGAGCCTGCGAGTCAGGGACACGTCGCGAGGTTAACCCGTGCGGGGTAGCCGCAGCGAAAGCGAGTCTGAATAGGGCGCATCCCCTTTGGGGTGTAGTGGCGTGTTCTGGACCCGAAGCGGAGTGATCTACCCATGGCCAGGGTGAAGCGCGGGTAAGACCGCGTGGAGGCCCGAACCCACTTAGGTTGAAGACTGAGGGGATGAGCTGTGGGTAGGGGTGAAAGGCCAATCAAACTCCGTGATAGCTGGTTCTCCCCGAAATGCATTTAGGTGCAGCGTTACGTGTTTCACCACGGAGGTAGAGCTACTGGATGGCCGATGGGCCCTACTAGGTTACTGACGTCAGCCAAACTCCGAATGCCGTGGTGTATAGCGTGGCAGTGAGACGGCGGGGGATAAGCTCCGTACGTCGAGAGGGAAACAGCCCAGATCGCCGGCTAAGGCCCCTAAGCGTGTGCTAAGTGGAAAAGGATGTGCAGTCGCAGAGACAACCAGGAGGTTGGCTTAGAAGCAGCCACCCTTGAAAGAGTGCGTAATAGCTCACTGGTCAAGTGATTGTGCGCCGATAATGTAGCGGGGCTCAAGCACACCGCCGAAGCCGCGGCAACCGCAAGGTTGGGTAGGGGAGCGTCCCCCATGCAGCGAAGCCACCGGGTAACCGTGTGGTGGAGTTTGGGGGAGTGAGAATGCAGGCATGAGTAGCGATAAGGCAAGTGAGAACCTTGCCCGCCGTAAGACCAAGGGTTCCTGGGCCAGGCCAGTCCGCCCAGGGTGAGTCGGGACCTAAGGCGAGGCCGACAGGCGTAGTCGATGGACAACGGGTTGATATTCCCGTACCCGTGTGTGGGCGTCCCTGACGAATCAGCGGTACTAACCACCCAAATGGTGGTCTATCAATCCCTTCGGGGTGCGAGGATCGCCGGCTGCGTGGGACCTTCGCTGGTAGTAGTCAAGCAATGGGGTGACGCAGGAAGGTAGCCGTACCAGTCAGTGGTAATACTGGGGCAAGCCTGTAGGGAGAGCGATAGGCAAATCCGTCGCTCATTAATCCTGAGAGGTGATGCATAGCCGGTTGAGGTGAATTCGGTGATCCTCTGCTGCCAAGAAAAGCCTCTAGCGAGCACACACACGGCCCGTACCCCAAACCGACACAGGTGGTCAGGTAGAGCATACCAAGGCGTACGAGATAACTATGGTTAAGGAACTCGGCAAAATGCCCCCGTAACTTCGGGAGAAGGGGGGCCGGAATACCGTGAACACCCTTGCGGTGGGAGCGGGATTCGGCCGCAGAAACCAGTGGGTAGCGACTGTTTACTAAAAACACAGGTCCGTGCGAAGTCGCAAGACGATGTATACGGACTGACGCCTGCCCGGTGCTGGAAGGTTAAGAGGACCCGTTAACCGTAAGGTGAAGCGGAGAATTTAAGCCCCAGTAAACGGCGGTGGTAACTATAACCATCCTAAGGTAGCGAAATTCCTTGTCGGGTAAGTTCCGACCTGCACGAATGGCGTAACGACTTCCCAACTGTCTCAACCATAGACTCGGCGAAATTGCACTACGAGTAAAGATGCTCGTTACGCGCGGCAGGACGAAAAGACCCCGGGACCTTCACTACAACTTGGTATTGGTGTTCGGTACGGTTTGTGTAGGATAGGTGGGAGACTATGAAGCAGTTACGCCAGTAATTGTGGAGTCGTTGTTGAAATACCACTCTGATCGTATTGGACACCTAACGTCGAACCCTTATCGGGTTCACGGACAGTGCCTGGCGGGTAGTTTAACTGGGGCGGTTGCCTCCTAAAATGTAACGGAGGCGCCCAAAGGTTCCCTCAACCTGGACGGCAATCAGGTGTTGAGTGTAAGTGCACAAGGGAGCTTGACTGCGAGACTTACAAGTCAAGCAGGGACGAAAGTCGGGACTAGTGATCCGGCACCCCCGAGTGGAAGGGGTGTCGCTCAACGGATAAAAGGTACCCCGGGGATAACAGGCTGATCTTCCCCAAGAGTCCATATCGACGGGATGGTTTGGCACCTCGATGTCGGCTCGTCGCATCCTGGGGCTGGAGCAGGTCCCAAGGGTTGGGCTGTTCGCCCATTAAAGCGGCACGCGAGCTGGGTTTAGAACGTCGTGAGACAGTTCGGTCTCTATCCGCCGCGCGCGTCAGAAACTTGAGGAAACCTGTCCCTAGTACGAGAGGACCGGGACGGACGAACCTCTGGTATACCAGTTGTCCCACCAGGGGCACCGCTGGATAGCCACGTTCGGACAGGATAACCGCTGAAAGCATCTAAGCGGGAAACCTTCTCCAAGATCAGGTTTCTCACCCTTTTAGAGGGATAAGGCCCCCCGCAGACCACGGGATCGATAGGCCAGACCTGGAAGCTCAGTAATGAGTGCAGGGAACTGGCACTAACCGGCCGAAAACTTACCAACACACAATCGCAACCACTAGTTCAGTCCCAGCGGCTATTGTCGTCGGGCGCTCTGAACACCACACCCCCCACCGAAACCAAATTTAAATAGAGTTACGGCGGCCACAGCGACAGGGAAACGCCCGGTCCCATTCCGAACCCGGAAGCTAAGCCTGTCAGCGCCGATGATACTGCCCCTCCGGGTGGAAAAGTAGGACACCGCCGAACATACACAAAAACACCCCCGGCAACGGGGGTGTTTTTGCATTTCTCGGTACGGCGCATTCCTAGTCGAACAATGTCAAGGCCGCATTCACCGACGCGCGTTTCTTCTCCAATGCGAGCAGCGTTCGCTTGCGGTCGAGCCCGCCGCCGTAGCCGGTCAGGCTCCCATTGGCGCCGATGACACGGTGACAAGGGACGACGATCGCGATGGGATTGTGGCCGTTCGCCAATCCCACGGCGCGCGCGGAGCCCGGGGCGCCGATCTGTTCCGCGATCTCTCCGTAGGACCTGGTTTCGCCGTAAGGAATTGTCTGAAGGGCCTTCCACACGCGCCGCTGGAATTCGGAGCCGCGCAACTCGAAGTCGAAATCGAACTCGGTGAGTTCGCCGGCGAAATATGCGTTCAGTTGGTCGGTGGCCTCGTTGAACGCCGTGGCGTTCGGTGCCCAGCCGGTTCGGCTGGGCTCGTAAGTCTGGTCGACCATCCGAAGCATCGTCAGAACCGAGTCCTGACCGGCGAGGGTCAGCGGCCCGATCGGGCTGTCGATGGTGCGGTACTCGATCATGCTGTCTCCTTCTGGGGCTCCTGTGGTGGCCATTGGTTAACCGGATGCTCGAGGGTGGTCCAGAGGTACTGGGTGGCGTAGGAGCGCCAGGGGCGCCACCGGGCGCCGTGCCCGATCAGGGCCCGTTCGTCGGTCGGTAAGCCCAATTGCCTGGCGGCCATCCGAAGCCCAAGGTCGGTGGCGGGGAAGGCATCCGGGTCACCGAGCCCACGCATCGCGATCACCTCCGCGGTCCATGGGCCGACTCCGGGCACCTCCAGCAATTGTCTGCGGGCGGCCTCCCAGTCGCTGCCGCTGTCGAGGACGATACTGCCGTCGGTGAGGGCGGCGACCAATGCGCTCAGGGTCCGTCGCCGGGTCTTGGGGACCGCCAAGTGGATGGGGTCGATCTCCGCGAGTTGCTCCACGGACGGGAAGGTGTGGGTCAGCCCGCCGTCGGGGTCGGCGATCGGCCGGCCGTAGGCCGCGACCAGGCGGCCGGCGTGGGTTCTGGCCGCCTTGGTCGACACCTGCTGGCCCAGGACTGCGCGCACGGCGAGCTCGGCCGCGTCCACGGTGCGTGGAATGCGTTGTCCGGGGGCCTTTCCCACGACCGGACGCAGGTGCGGGTCGCCGGACAGTGCGTCGTCCACCGCCTCGGGATCGGCGTCGAGATCCAGCAGTCGCCTGCAGCGGGCGATCGCCGTCGTCAGGTCGCGAAAGTCGTCGAGCACCAGCACGCAGCGGACGTGATCGACGGCCGGTGTCAGGGTGGTGACGGCGCTGCCGAACGGGAGACGCAGGCTCCGTCGATATGCGCCGCCGCGGATCTCCTCACAACCGGGCACGGTGCCGGCGGCCAGGTGGCCGAAGACGCCCTCGTAGGCGAACGGGGTGCGGACCGGCAGTCGCAGGCACACGGCCCCCGGCGAAGCGGTGCCGGTCCCGGCCCGCCCCGCCGCCCGCCGGCGCAGCTCCCTCGGGGTGCTCTCGAAGACAGAGCGCACCGTGTCGTTGAACTGCCGGATGCTGGAGAACCCCGACGCGAACGCGATGTCGCCGAATGGCAGGTCCGTGGTCTCGACAAGCAGCCGGGCCGTCTGCGCCCGCTGGGCGCGGGCCAGCGCGAGCGGGCCGGCGCCGACCTCGGCCTGCAACAGCCTCTCCAGCTGGCGGGTGGTGTAGCCGAGGTGCGCCGCCAGGCCGCCGACGCCTTCGCGGTCCACGGTGCCGTCGGCGATGAGACGCATCGTCCGGGCGACGACGTCGCCCCGGACATTCCATTCCGGTGACCCGGGCGAAGCGTCGGGCCGGCACCGCTTACACGCCCGGAATCCGGCCCGCTGGGCGGCGGCCGCGGTCGGGTAGAAGCGCACGTTGCGGGCGAACGGCGGCCGAACCGGGCAACTGGGCCGGCAATAGATGCGGGTGGTCAGCACCGCCGTGACGAACCAGCCGTCGAACCGGGCGTCCTTGGACTGGACGGCGCGGTAGCAGCGTTCGAAGTCGTCGTGCACGCTTCTAAGACTTACACCCGCCCGGTGACAAAACTGGCGGAAAAGCGACATGGCAGTGGGAGCCCACCTAGGGGCCGTCGTGCCGCACGGCCGCGGCGGCGGCGATGAAGTCGCGGGCCGGGCGGGACAGCGGCCGGCCCGAGTCCCAGATCATCCCCACGTCGCGGTACGCGTCGGCGTCGGCCAGTGGCAGCACGCTCAACCCCGCCGCGGATTCGCTGCCGTCGATGGGCATCAGGCCGACACCCAGCCCGGCGGCCACCAGGCCCGCGGTCGTGGTGAGGTTCGCCGCCTCCAGCACGATCCGCGGCTGGAATTGTGCCGCGGCGCAGAGCTCGTCGAGCAGCCGTCGCATGCCGAACCCGGGGTGCATGGCCACGACGGGCTCGTCCGCGAGATCGGTCATGGACACCGCGGCATCGCCCTCGAATCGGTGACCACGTGGCACGGCGACACCGAGCCGCTGCCGAAACAGGCTGCGCCAGGCGAGAGTTGGCCGCCGTGGCCGCGGGGACACCACCCCGACGTCGACGCGCCCGGCCAGCACCAGCTCGCCGATCGATTCGGCGGCGCCCTCCTCGAGCGCGAAGGCCACGCGGGGTGAGGATTCCTTGAACCGGGCGATCAGGCGCGGCACCACCGTCGCCCCGAACGAGCCGAGGAAGCCCACCCGGATCTCGCTGACGGCCGGGTTGGCCAGGTCGTCAATCGCGCGCCTGGCCGAGTCGAGCTCCAGCTGCGCGCGTCGGGCATGCTCGTAGAAGATCCGGCCATACGTGTTGAGTGACAGGCGTTTGCCGCGACGATCGAACAGCGCCACGCCCAGCCGCCGTTCCAGACGCGCGAGCATCCGGGTGAGCGTCGGCTGGGCCACGCGAAGCTGTTCGGCGGCCGCCGTGACGTGTTCCAGCTCCGCAAGTGTGACGAACCACTCGTAGTCGTCGCCCGCCACGCGCACCATCCTCGACTTATGTCTTTGGAGCATATTAAACCTGCGAATAATTCATTTCCTTCGCTTTGCGTCGGCGCGCAGGATTGAGGGCATGCCCCAAGGCCCCTCCACCGCCGTAGCGCACCGAGCCGGAACCCGCGGGTACCGGCGGCTGACCGCGGCGCTCTGCGGTGCAGGTCTGGCCAGCTTCGCCGCGATGTACTGCACCCAGGCGCTGCTGCCAGCGCTTTCGGCGTCGTATCGGATCGGTCCGGCCGCGGCGGCGCTCACGGTATCGCTGACCACGGGGATGCTGGCCGTCTGCATCATTCCCGCCAGCGTCCTGTCCGAGCGCTACGGCCGCATCACCGTGATGTTGACCTCGGGGTTGGCGTCCAGCGTGATCGCGCTCCTGCTGCCGTTCAGTCCGACGCTCGGCGTGCTGCTCGTCGGCCGCGCCGCGCAGGGCGCCGCGCTGGCCGGGATACCCGCCGTCGCGATGGCGTTCCTCGCCGAGGAGGTGCACGCCTCGTCGCTCGGGTCGGCGATGGGCCGCTACATCGCCGGAACGACGGTCGGCGGGCTGGCCGGACGCCTCGTCCCGTCGTTGGTCATCGAGGCGAGCGATTGGCGGGTCGCACTGCTGGTGTGCTCCCTGACGACACTGGCCGGCACGGTGGTCTTCGCCGCCCTGGTGCCGCGGTCTCAGTTCTTCGACCCGAAGGAGACGAGCGTGCGGGCCAGCATCCGGAACCTCGCCGCGCATCTGCGAAACCCGTTGCTGCTGAAGCTGTTCGCGGTGGGGTTCGTGTTGATGGGTGGATTCGTGACCGTGTACAACTACCTTGGCTACCGATTGACCGGGCGGCCGTTCGGCCTGGCGCCGTCAGCAGTCGGCCTGCTGTTCCTGCTGTACCTGGTCGGCACCTGGACGTCGGTGGCGGCCGGGCGGCTCGCCGACCGCAGGGGACGCCCACTCGTGCTGCGGGCCGCCCTGCCGGTCACGCTGACGGGCCTGCTGCTCACCGTGCCGCACGCCCTGCCCGCGATCGTGGTGGGGGTCGGCGTCTTCACGGGTGGTTTCTTCGCCGCGCACACCGTGGCCAGCGGCTGGGTGGGCGCGGTGGCACAACGCGACCGCGCGGAGGCGTCGGCGCTGTATTTGTTCAGCTACTACTTGGGCGGGTCAGTGGCCGGTGCGATCGGCGGCGTCGTGTACGCGGTCGGCGGCTGGCCGGCGACGGTCGGTTTCGTCGGCGGGCTGCTGGTGGCCGGCTCATGCCTGGTGGCGCTGTTGGTGCGGGAGGGCGACCCCCGCACCAACAACCACCTCGTTGCGGCCTTGGCGGCCGCTGACTGATGCGCCCGGTAGGCGGCTAGGGGCCGGGAGGGGTCCCGACGCAGACGCCGCCGGCGCAGGCCCCCGCGCCGCCGGGTCCGGCGGACGCACCGGCGCCCGGCACACCCGCGCTCGCGCCACCGGGGCCCGCGCCGGCGCCCGAGCCACCCGGGCCGGCCGTCGTGGCGCCCCCGGGTCCGGTCTCGGGACCGCCGCCCGGGCCGGCCGGAGTCGTCGCCGCCGGTGCCGTCGTGGTGACGCTGGCGGGCGTGGTGACGGAGGTGGTGACGGTCGAGGTCGAAGTCGTCGGGTTCTTGTTGTCTTTGCCCGAGCCGCAGCCCGCGGTCAACGAACTCAAGGCGATCGCCGCGGCGATCCCCGCGGCGAGGGAAGCACGCCGCGCAGTTCCACTAGCCATGTCAACACCAATCTCTGAAAGGGGCGATGTCCTTAGTCCCCTTACCCACTCGGGTCGGAAATCAATCCATCAGGCCGGCGGGTCGGCGGGCGTGGCGAGCCGGGTGGGCTGCTCATACCCGCGAAGAGTCACGGTTTCGCCCAAAGTCCAACGGCCGCGCTCGTTCTCGCTCGCGCCTTCGAGGGCATCGGCCGTCGCCAGCAGTCGACCCGGGTACGACTTGGCGAGTTCGCAGAGGCGGGCCGCCTCGTTGACCGGACCGCCGATTACGGTGTACTCGAAGCGTTCCCGGGCGCCGACGTTGCCGGCCACCACCTGCCCGGCCGCCACGCCGATACCGGCTTGGCACTGCGGCATTTCGTCGACGAGCCGCTCGGCGATGGCGCGCGCCGCGGCCAGCGCCTGGTCTTCCGGGCGGTCCAGATGGTTCGGGGCCCCGAAGATGGCCAGGGTCGCGTCCCCCTCGAACTTGTTGACCAGACCGCAGTGTCGGTCCACTTCCTCGACAACGATGCCGAAGAATTGATTGAGCACCGAAACGACTTCCGCCGGAGGCCGGCTGGTCACCAGTTGGGTGGAACCGACGATGTCGATGAATACGACTGCTACATGGCGTTCTTCGCCGCCCAGCTTCGGTCGCTCGCGTTCGGCGGCCAGGGCGACCTCGCGTCCGACGTGCCGGCCGAACAGGTCGCGAACCCGTTCGCGTTCGCGCAGCCCGTCCACCATCGCGTTGAAACCGCGTTGCAGCTCACCGAGTTCGGTGCCGTCGAAAACGACGAGGTCGCCCCGCAGATCGCCGCGCTCGACCCGGCGCAACGCCGTGCGGACCACGCGCACCGGAGTTGCGGTGAGCCAGGCCAGAATCCACATCAACAGGCAACCGAAGATGAGCGTGGCGATCGAGACGATCAGCACACCGACGGCGAATTGCGTTTCGGTCAGATTGCGCATCAAGGCTTGAAAGCCCGCCAGGAAGCCGATGCCGAGAACGGGCAGGCCCGAGCCGAGGAACCAGACCACCATGGTCCGGCCCATGATCCCCGAGGCGAATCGACGCGGTGGTGGCCCCGCTTCGAGCGCCTGAGCCGCCGCCGGGCGCAGCGCGAACTCTGCCAGCAGATAACTGCCGGTGGCCACCAAGATCCCGCAGATGCCCACCGCGATGAGGAAGCGCGGGATGAAGAGCGTGTTGACTAGGCCATAGAGCGTGGTCAGCACCACCGCCCCGACACCCCACAGGATGAGATCGAAGCGGGCGATTCGCCATGGGGCCAGGAACGTGTTTCGTTCGTCTTCCCGGTTCGGCGCGCGCTCCTCGATCGCCCAGCGGAGCGATACGACGGTCCTGCGGGTGATCCAGTAGGTGCCCACCGCCAGCGCCAGCGCGATGTAGGCCGGTGATGCCGCGAAGGTTATCCACCATGGCGCGTCAAACACACTCGGTTGCGGGATGGCGACGGTCACCAGGAGCAGGGCGACGCCGATGCCGATCAGGTTGGCGCCCAGCACCAGTACAGTCAGGATGACCTGGATGCGGACGCGGCGACGTGCCTGGCTTTCTGACACCCGCCCCAACAGCAGGGAGCCGTACGCCGGGGTCTCCGGTAGCCGGCCGCTCTGACGCGTGACCGTCTCGAGCACCCGCCCGATGCGTTTCGCCAAGCTCTGCGTGGCCGACATGGTGGCGCCAGCCTAATTTGTCGGCCACGCTCTAAGGTGAGTCGGGTGCGTCTAGTGATCGCCCAGTGCACTGTGGACTACGTCGGCCGGCTCACCGCGCATCTTCCCTCGGCCCGCAGGCTGCTGCTGTTCAAGGCCGACGGATCGGTCAGCGTGCATGCCGATGACCGCGCCTACAAACCGCTGAACTGGATGAGCCCGCCGTGCTGGCTGACCGAGGAGCCGGGTGAGCAGGCCCCCGTGTGGGTGGTGCAGAACAAGGCCGGCGAACAGCTGCGGATCACCGTCGAGGATGTCGAGCACGACTCCAGCCACGACCTGGGCGTCGATCCCGGGCTGGTCAAGGACGGGGTCGAAGCCCATCTGCAGGCGTTGCTCGCCGAGCATGTGCACCTGCTCGGCGAGGGGTACACGCTGGTTCGTCGCGAATACATGACCGCCATCGGGCCCGTCGACCTGCTCTGCCGTGACGAACAGGGCGGTTCGGTGGCGGTGGAGATCAAGCGGCGCGGCGAGATCGACGGGGTCGAACAGCTCACCAGATACCTCGAGCTGCTCAACCGCGACAGCGTGCTCGCGCCGGTGAAGGGCGTGTTCGCGGCCCAGCAGATCAAGCCACAGGCGCGCACACTGGCCATCGACCGTGGGATCCGTTGTATCACACTGGATTACGACAAGATGCGCGGGATGGACAGCGACGAATACCGGCTGTTCTGAGCCTCCCGGCTAGGCTGGCGGCATGGCCCGGCGCCGCACACCGCCACGTCAGCGGTGGCAGTCATCGCCGCCCCCGCCTGCCCGCCGGGTGGAGGTCGGGCCCGACGGCCACGAGTACGAAGTCCGTCCGGTCGCGGCCGCCCGTGCGGTCAAGACCTACCGTTGCCCGGGCTGCGATCACGAAATTCGGGTCGGCACCGCACATCTGGTGGTGTGGCCAACCGATCCGACCCTCGGTGGAGGCCCAGGACTCGTCGAAGATCGGCGGCATTGGCACACCCCGTGCTGGAGCCACCGCGCCACGCGGGGCCCAACCCGGAAGTGGTCTTGATCAGGCGGCCGGTTCGACCAGCTCGATGAGGACGCCGCCGGCGTCCTTGGGGTGGATGAAGTTGATCCGCGAGTTTGCCGTGCCGCGGCGCGGGGCCTCGTAGACGAGCCGGATGCCCTGCGAGCGCAGGTGCTCGATCACGCTGTCGAGGTCGCTCACCCGAACCGCCATCTGCTGGATCCCGGGCCCGCGCTTGTCGAGGAACTTGGCGATGGTCGAGGAGTCGTCGATCGGGGCCATCAGCTGGATCTGCGCCGTACCGGTGGGCGCGCCGCGCACGGCCAGCATGGCTTCGCGGATTCCCTGGTCCTCGTTGACTTCCTCGTGCACCAGGATCATGCCGAGGTGGTCGCGGTACCACGCGATTGCCGCGTCCAAGTCGGCGACTGCGATGCCGACGTGATCGATCGCCGTCACCAGCTCGGTGGCCAGGACCTGACGGGCGTCAACTTGATCGGTCGTCATCACATAAAGGTAACCTGGCGGCAAAGACTGCGCTTCTCCGGGAGGCCGGATCGGCCGTCCACGGACCTTTGGGAGGTTGTTATGACGACGTCGGTGATCGTTGCTGGAGCGCGCACGCCGATCGGCAAATTGATGGGTTCGCTGAAGGATTTTTCGGCCAGCGATCTGGGTGCCATCGCGATCGCCGGCGCGCTGGACAAGGCCAACGTGCCCGCGTCGGCTGTCGAGTACGTGATCATGGGCCAGGTGCTGACGGCCGGCGCCGGCCAGATGCCCGCGCGGCAGGCGGCCGTAGCGGCCGGCATCGGCTGGGACGTCCCGGCGCTGACCATCAACAAGATGTGCCTGTCCGGCATCGATGCCATCGCGCTGGCTGACCAGCTGATTCGAGCCGGTGAGTTCGACGTCGTGGTGGCCGGTGGGCAGGAGTCGATGACCAAGGCGCCGCATTTGCTGATGGACAGCAGGGCGGGCTACAAGTACGGCGACGTCACCGTCCTCGACCACATGGCCTACGACGGCCTGCACGACGTCTTCACCGACCAGCCGATGGGCGCGCTCACCGAGCAGCGCAACGACGTCGACAAGTTCACCCGCGCCGAGCAGGACGAGTTCGCTGCGCGGTCGCATCAGAAGGCGGCGGCGGCGTGGAAGGACGGCGTCTTCGCCGACGAGGTCGTTCCCGTCAACATCCCGCAGCGCAAGGGTGATCCGCTGCAGTTCACCGAGGACGAGGGGATTCGCGCCAACACCACCGCCGAGTCGCTGGCCGGCCTCAAACCGGCCTTTCGCAAGGATGGCACCATCACCGCCGGGTCCGCGTCGCAGATCTCCGACGGGGCCGCGGCCGTGGTGGTGATGAACAAGGCCAAGGCGGAGGAACTGGGGCTGACCTGGCTGGTGGAGATCGGTGCACACGGCGTCGTCGCCGGGCCGGACTCCACCTTGCAATCGCAGCCGGCCAACGCGATCAAGAAGGCGCTCAGCCGCGAGGGCATCACCGTCGACCAGCTCGACGTGGTCGAGATCAACGAGGCGTTCTCCGCCGTCGCGCTGGCCTCCACCCGCGAACTCGGCGTGGATCCCGAGATCGTGAACGTCAACGGCGGCGCGATCGCCGTGGGGCACCCCATCGGGATGTCGGGCGCGCGGATCACGCTGCATGCCGCCCTGGAACTGGCCCGCCGCGGCTCCGGCTACGGCGTCGCGGCCCTGTGCGGCGCGGGCGGGCAGGGTGACGCACTGATCCTGCGGGCAAAGTAAGCGGGCCGAGAAGCCGGAGCGCCGACGCCCTGGGCGACGTTGCTGGACCGACGCGGGTGGGAAGTTTTGTGATCTTCGTCATATCGTCCCCCGCGGCCGTCTCCGGGCGCGATTTTCGGGCCGCGGCACCGGGCCCACGCGTCCGCGCGACCGGGTGGATGGGGCACCGATGCGCATGACAAACTTGACGGCGTGACGCGTCCGCGACCCTCGATCGGCCCCGCGATGGCCGGCGCTGTCGACCTATCCGGCCTCAAGCAGCGGGCCCAGCAGCAACCGCCCGGCGGTGGGACCGGCGGCGGCACAACGCCGGCCGCCGAGGGCGGCCCCGGAGGCACCGCGATCACCGAGGCCAATTTCGAGGCCGAGGTCCTGCTGCGGTCCGAGGAAGTGCCCGTCGTGGTGCTGCTGTGGTCCCCGCGCAGCGACGCGTGCGTCCAGCTGCTGGACACGCTGTCCGGCATGGCCGCCCAGGACAACGGACAGTGGTCGCTGGCGACGGTCAACGTCGACGTGGCGCCCAGGGTTGCCCAGATATTCGGTGTCGACGCGGTGCCTACCGTCGTGGCTTTGGCCGCCGGGCAGCCGATCTCGAGCTTCCAGGGCATGCAGCCGCCGGATCAATTGCGCGGCTGGCTGGACCAGATCCTTTCGGCGACGGCCGGGAAGCTCAGGGGCCCAGGCGGTTCCGCCGCTGCCGACGAAGTCGACCCCGAGTTGGCGGCCGCCCGCGAGCAGCTGGAGGCCGGCAATTTCGAGGGCGCCCGAGCGGCGTATCAAGCAATTTTGGACGCCAATCCGGGCAGCGCCGAGGCCAAGGGCGCGATCCGGCAGATCGACTTCCTGATGCGCGCGACCGCGCATTCACCGGACGCGGTGGCCGCCGCCGATGCGGCACCGGCCGATATCGAAGCGGCCTTCGCGGCTGCCGATGTCCAAATCCTCAACCAGGACGCGAGCGCGGCGTTCGAGCGCCTGATTGCTCTGGTGCGCAGCACATCCGGGGACGAGCGCACTCGGGTGCGCACCCGGCTGATCGAGCTGTTCGAGCTCTTCGATCCCGCCGATCCCGAGGTCGTCGCCGGGCGGCGGAACCTCGCCAACGCGCTCTACTGAGGTCGCCGGCCGCGGCCGTCGGGTGGTTGCGGCGAAAGCGGCTCGTGCTGAGCGGCCCCGGTCTACTCGGGCTCGAGCCAGAGGGCCGAGTTGGGCGGCAGCACCAGCACCGCGGAGGCGGGACGCCCATGCCACGGGTCGTCGGTGGCGTCCACCCCGCCCATGTTGCCGATGCCCGTCCCGTTGTAGTCGGTGGCGTCGGTGTTGAGCACCTCGCGCCAGCGCCCTGCGGACGGCAGCCCGAGCCGGTAGCCGCTGTGCTCATTGCCCGCGAAGTTGAAGATGCACGCCATGACGGATCCGTCACTGCCATAACGCAGGAAGCTGAGCACGTTGTTGGCCGAGTCGTTGGCGTCGATCCAGGAGTATCCGTCGGGGATGGTGTCCTGGCTCCACAGCGCCGGGTGGCTGCGGTAGATGGCGTTGATGTCACGCACCAGACGCGCGACGCCGTTCGAGAAGCCCTGCTCGTCGAGCTGCCACCAGTCCAGACCGCGCTCCTCGGACCATTCGGCGCGCTGGCCGAATTCCTGTCCCATGAACAGCAATTGCTTGCCGGGATGCGCCCACTGATAGGCGAGCAGGCTGCGCAGCCCGGCGGCCTTGACGTGGTTGTTGCCCGGCATCCGGCCCCACAGGGTGCCCTTGCCGTGCACGACCTCGTCGTGGCTGATCGGCAGCACGTAGTTCTCGCTGAACGCGTACAGCATCGAGAACGTCATCTCGTGGTGGTGGTAGTTGCGATAAATCGGGTCGCGGCTGATGTAGTCGAGCGTGTCGTGCATCCAGCCCATGTTCCACTTCATCGAAAAGCCCAGGCCGCCAAGGTTTGTCGGGCGCGTGACGCCGGGCCACGACGTCGACTCCTCGGCGATGGTGACGATGCCGGGCGCGCTCTTGTGCACCGTGGCGTTCATCTCCTGCAGGAACTGAACGGCCTCGAGGTTCTCCCGCCCGCCGTAGATGTTGGGCGTCCAGCCGCCCTCGGGGCGTGAATAGTCCAGGTACAGCATGGAAGCCACCGCGTCCACCCGCAGGCCGTCGACGTGGTACTCCTCGAGCCAGTACAGAGCGTTCGCCACCAGGAAGTTGCGCACCTCGGCGCGTCCGAAGTCGAAGACGTATGTGCCCCAGTCAAGTTGCTCGCCACGCTTGGGGTCGGCGTGCTCGTAGAGCGGGGTGCCGTCGAACCGTCCCAGCGCCCACGCGTCCTTCGGGAAGTGCGCAGGCACCCAGTCCACGATCACGCCGATGCCGGCGTGGTGCAGCGCGTCGACCAGTGCCCGGAATTCGTCGGGCGTGCCGAAACGGGACGTCGGCGCGTAGTAGGACGTGACCTGGTAGCCCCAGGATCCGGCGAAGGGATGCTCGGCGACGGGAAGCAGCTCCACATGGGTGAAGCCGTGCTCCACCACGTAGTTGGTCAGCTCCTCGGCGAGCTGCCGGTAGCCGAGGCCGGGGCGCCACGAACCGAGGTGCACCTCATAGGTGCTCATCGGCTCGAACACCGGATTGCGTTGGGCGCGCTGTTCCATCCACTCGGCGTCCTGCCAGGTGTACTTGCTGCGCGTGACACGGGAGGCGGTGTGCGGCGGAACCTCGGTGGCGAAGGCCATCGGGTCGGCCCGCTCGGTCACGACCCCGTCGGCGCCGTGCACGCGAAACTTGTACAGACCGTCGGGGGGGAAGTCGGGCCAGAACAGCTCCCACACTCCCGACGAGCCCAGCGACCGCATCGGAGCGTCGCTGCCGGTCCAGCCGTTGAACTCGCCGATCAGGCTGACGCCCTTGGCATTGGGCGCCCACACCGCGAACGACACGCCGTTGACCACGCCGTCTGCCGTGGTGAACGAGCGGGGATGCGCCCCAAGGACTTCCCAGAGCCGCTCGTGTCGACCCTCGCCGAACAGGAAGAGGTCGACCTCGCCCAGCGTGGGCAGGAAGCGGTACGCGTCGGCGACCGTGTAAGGGTCGGCGCCCTCGTATTTGATCTGCAGCCGGTAGTCGATCAGGCCGGTGAACGGCAGCACCGTGCCGAACAACCCGGATTCGATGTGCTCCAACGGAAACCGGTCGTCGCCGACGAGTGCGACCACCTCGGCCGCATGCGGCCGGAACGCCCGGATGACGGTGTGGTCGGCATACTCGTGGGCGCCCAGAATGCCGTGCGGGTTGTGCTGCGTGCCGGCCAGGAGGCGGCCCAGGTCGGCCGGGTCGGGGGCCAGGTGCGTCCTGGCCAGTTGGTCGGCTTGGCTCATCTCACAATCCCTCCGGTCCGTTAGGTGGCCTGCGGAGCAGCTTCATTCGCGCGTCCTGCGGGATGAGTGGCATGTTGATCACATGCGCGACCGCTCGCGCAGGGTCGATGCGAACGTAGTTTGCTTGCCCCCATTGGAATTCTTGGCCGGTGATTTCGTCGCGCACCCAAAATCGTTCGTAGGGCTCCATACCCAAAGCCGCCATGTCCAAAAACAGCGTGGCCTCTTCGGCCCCGAACGCGTTGAGCGTCACCACCACCAACACGCAGTCGCCGGTCGCCGGGTCGAACTTGCTGTAGGCCAGCAATGCGTCGTTGTCCACCGCGTGGAAATGAATGGTGCGCAGCTGCTGCAGCGCCGGATGCAGCCGGCGAATCGAGTTGAGCAGGGTGATGAACGGCTCCAGCGAGCGTCCCTCGGCCAGCGCACCCGCGAAATCGCGGGGCCGCAGTTCGTATTTCTCCGAGTCCAGGTACTCCTCGCTGCCCTCCCGCACCGCGCGGTGTTCGAACAGCTCGTATCCGGAATACACGCCCCACGCCGGACCCATCGTCGCCGCCAGCACCGCGCGGATCGCGAACATGCCGGGGCCGTTGTGCTGCAGGCTCGCATGCAGGATGTCGGGTGTGTTGACGAACA